>CAZSMW010000074.1:0-15240 GCA_964607985.1 uncultured Eubacteriales bacterium | reverse complement strand
GTTCCAGAAGGAGCGGCAGAGGATCGAGAAGGTCCTGCGCAAGATCTACGCGGCAAACGACGTTAGCAGCCTGCTGGATATCATCACGGACATCAAGGGAATCGTCCAGGCGGGCGGGGCCACGATCTACGTCCTGGACGCGAACGAGACACTAGGCAGGTACCTCAAGCCCCTGGTCTGGGACGACACTTTCCTGACCCATCACGAGTTCTCCAAGTTCATAGCCCCGCTTGATGCCCAGGATTTTGCCGCCTCCGTCGCCCGACTCGGGCGGGAGATCAACGTCACAGAGCTGTCCTTCGACAAGAGGCTATCCCGGAGATACCTCGAACACCTCAAGACGCCTATAAAGAGCCTCATGGGCGTTCCTATCATGCATGAAGAAGAGGTCATCGGAGTCGTCGAGGTCTACAACAAGGCCTCGACGCGAAAACCCACCCGGGCCGGGTTCACAAGAGAGGACCAGGAGATCCTTCGCGGGCTGTCCGAGCACATCGCCATCTCCATGACCAAGCTCAACCTCATCCAGTACGACGCCCTGACGGGGCTGTTGAGGCCCGACCCCTTCTTCGAAAAGGTCATTCAAAAGATCAATTCCCAAAGCAAACGCCGCTGGGAGGAAGGCGCCTGCGCGCTGGTCATGGGCGACGTGGACTGGTTCAAAAACTACAACGACCGGAATGGCCACGAGGTAGGGAACAAACTCCTCCGCGAGCTGGCCGGTGTTCTAAAATTCTCCATCCGCGAGGAAGACCTGCTTTGCCGGTACGGCGGCGAGGAATTCTTGTTCTTCCTGACGGGAGTGAAGAGCCTGGAAGAGGCCTGCCTGCTCACGGACCGTATCCGGAAGAACGTCGAGGAGCACTACTTCGAGTTCCAGGAGTTCCAGCCGCGGAACAACCTGACGATGTCCTTCGGTGTCGCCCTCTTGCCCAAGAATAGGCTGGACGCGTCCTCTCCCATCAGCAGGAGCGACCTGAAGCTCCTGGCCGGCGAAGCGGACATGGCTATGGCCGAGGCCAAGGGGAAAAGGGCCCCCGAACCGGGGCCCGCAGAATTGGGCGAACAAGTCCTGATGAAGAACAAGGTCTGCAGTTATTCTCGGGAATGGGTGGAGGAAAAAGGCGGGGGGACGATCCAGACCTACAAGGAAACGTCCTACAAAGAGAAGAGAAGATATGAGAGGTTCAATGCCTCCACCGTCCTCATGATCAAGGAAGATGGAGGCTTCAAGGTGACAAAAACGGTGAACTTGAGCCTCGGGGGGGCCAAGATCCTTTCAGAGGCGCGACTGCCGCCGGCCAAGACCTTCGACCTGGTTCTGGTTCTGGGGAACAAAGCAACCCCCCTCCGGATCGACGTCATCTATTCAGACAAGGCCGCCGGCGAATCCCCTTACTTCTATTCGGGTTTAAGATTCAAGGACCTGACGCCCGCCGAGCAGAAGGACATGAAGGCATTCTTCTTAACCAGCTGCGGGAAGGGAACGGATAACTGATCAGTCGCCCTCGAGTTCTTCGAGGATCGACCGGACATATACTTCCTTGGGGACGGCCCGCTCGAGGAAAGCCGCACGCATGGCTTTCACGTCCTTCTCGAAGGACGCCAGGTCATCCGGATTCGCCCAGTTCTCTGTGCTTAACCGCTCCGCCAGTTCCTTCAAAGCCGGGACATTGATGATGTCCAGGGTCGCCCCGGGAAGCGCGCGGGGTCTTTCCTCGCACGTCCGGACGGCCCTAAAGACGAGTTTCCGGAGCCCTTCCTGCCCGTTTATAAGCTTATGTTTAATGAAGAACCGGTCTTTGGCGGATTCGGTTTCGCCAATCTTGAGCGAAAGCTTCTTGGAATCCTCGAGGGACCTTTCGACGGCCGCAAGCAAGTGCTCGGGATCCAAGACGACCTTTTTCCCCTTCTGGAAATAGCGGATCTCCCCGCAGCCATCAACCGGATCCGTCCTTCCCAAGGCATCCAGGGCTCCGGCGGCGGACCCGGGAGGCGTCTCGCCCGGGACCGCCTCCCGGTCGGGCTCCTCTTCCAAAACAGAGTATTCCGCCTTGGTGTTCTCCGGAGGTACAGTGGATTGGATGATATCCTCGATCTCCGGGACCCGGAGGTCCCAAGGATTACCCTCTTCCGGCAGCGGCCGCTGTTCTTTTCCGCCCCGGAGAAGCCCGGCGGATAGGAGCTCCTTGATCCTCTTCAAGTTCTCCAGTTCCTGGTCAAGATCCATGCCGGGCGCGGCGGCCTCCTCCCGATCGGGCACTTCGGTGATGATCCCGAACTTCTCCCTCAGGTCCTTCTTCAGGAATCCCGCCCGCTCGGCAGTCCGCTGTCTCAGGGATTCCAGCTTCTGTTGGAGATCGTTGACCTTCCTGATCTCCTCGGCGGTCTGCCTGGACAGGTTCTCGACTTCGGCATGGAATTGGAGGGCACGCTTGATACGCTCACGAACTTCTTCCAGGATCGTGCCCCTCTCGGCCTCAACCTCGGCGACCATCATCCTGAACTCGATGAGAGCCTCCCTTTCCTGGACGAATTCCTTTTCGACCTCCTCCACCTTTTTGCGGGCGATTTCTTTTTCCTTCTGGATCCTAGCAGCCAGGGCCTTTTCTATGTCTTCCTTCTTTCCGGGCAGGAGCTTCTCCAGCTGCTGTTGGATCTCCTGGATGGCAGAGACGGACTCCCTAACGGTCTCTTGAGTCTCAGACATGCGGTTTCTCCTTAGCCTCTAAGGGGTATCTTATTATTCGAAGCCCGGCGTGTCAAGCCGGCTCGCGAAGGCGAGATCTTCTTGAAACAAGCCGCCGAATTAATGTATAAGAGGAAAGATAAGGAAGCGCGGACGACATGAACAACCATAGGATCCTGATCGTGAGCGGGGACGACAGCCGCACCCGGAGCCTGATCTCTTTCCTCTCGGACCTGGACCTGGAGATCGAAAGGACCACCGCCTGCCCGAAAGCGTCCTCGCTCACGGGCTCCCGACCCCGGTTCTCCCTTCTCATTCTGCCGGCGTCCGGACGCAAGGACCAGGAGATCGCATTCCTGAGGGACCTTCATGAGGCCGACCCCGGCTTCCCCGTGGTCATGCTTTCCAACTCAGCAGAGCCTCGTTCCCTAATCTCCTTCCTCCAGGAAGGTCTCATCGATCAGGTCTCAAGTCCCGACAATTTCGCAGGCATTTATTCGGCCGTCCGGAACGGTCTCGCCAGGAGACAGCTTGCCGTCGAGAACGAGCATTATATGAAGAGCCTGACGAAGCTGAAGCTGGAACAATCCAGGAACATCCGCAAAACCCTCGAGCTCGAAGAGATCAATGACACGACATTGGAGAACCTGATGACCGCTCTCGACCTCAGGGACGTCGAGACCTTCGGCCATTCCCAGAGCGTTGCCAAATACAGCCAGGTCTTGGCCAGGATCCTGGAGATCGAGGACAAACAGATCTTGGACAATATCCGTAAGGGAGCCCTTCTCCACGACGTGGGCAAGATCGCCATCCCGGACTCCATCCTCAAGAAGCCGGGCCAGCTCACCGTCCTGGAGTGGGAGAAGATCCGGCTCCACCCGTCCCTAGGCTACGGACTCGTCAAGGAGATCAAGCTGGTCAAAGAAGCCGGGAACATCATCCTGTGCCATCATGAGAAGGTTGACGGGACGGGTTATCCCGCGGGTCTGCGAAAAAAGGAGATCCCGCTGGAAGCACGTGTTTTCGCCCTGGCCGATGCCCTGGACGCCATCACGTCCCATCGCCCCTACCGCAGGGAGCGCGACTTCGCGGCCGCCGGTCAGGAGATCCGGAAACATACGGGCACACATTTCGACCCCCAGGTGGTCGATGCGTTCAATAAACTTCCTCTCGAAAGATGGGAGAAGATCCGCTATGAAACGACCCGGCTCCTCCCTTCCATCATGGAATACCACCGCCTGGTCAAGAAGAAGTAGGGCGGGCACGGCGCTTGCGGGCGACAACGACCCTTGGGACACCGGCCAGATCAAGCGCGAACTCGATCTCATCCCAGCCGTCTCCAAACAGCAGCCGGACATCATCCATCTGGCCCGCTCCGATCTCCATGACGAGCCGACCGCCGGACCTCAGAAAACGGTGTGACCGCTTGATGAGCTTTCCGATGAACTCCGTCCCCTTATCCCCGCCGATGAGAGCCCGCTTCGGTTCATGATCACGGACTTCCGCCGCGAGCTCCGTCCATTCTCTCCGGGAGACGTAAGGAGGGTTGGACACGATGACATCGAACAGCGGCCGCGGCTTCCCGAAGACGGAGAGAAGGTCGCTCCTGACGAACCGGACGCCCGCGGCGTCGAGGACGGCCGCGTTCGCGCGGGCGATCTTCAGGGCCCTGGCAGAGATGTCCACGGCGGTGATCCGGGCCAGTGGGAGCTCCCGGGACAGGGCGATCGCGATATTGCCGCTCCCGGTCCCGACGTCCAGGATGGACGCCCTTCGGCCGGCAGCCAACTCAACGGTCTTTTCGACCAAAAGCTCGGTCTCGGGCCTAGGAACGAGGACCCCCGGCCCGACCTTGAACGACAGGGACCAGAATTCCTTCCGGCCTGTCAGGTGGACCAATGGATATCCGGCCAGGCGCTTCCTGATGAGGCCGTGAAATCTTCTCTCGACCTTCCGCGGAACCCGGCCGCCGGGATCGGCATAGAAGTCCTTCTCGTCGAGCGACGCCGCATGGAAAAGAAGGACCTTGGCTTCGAGCTCCGGATATGAGACCGCCTTGAGAAGTCTTATGCCTTCGTTGAAGAGCTGCCGAAAGGCCTTAGGATCCAAGTTCCTGGGAATGGAGAATGAGGGCCTCGGTGATGTCGTCCAGCTCGCCGTCCAGGATCGCTTCCATCTGATGGAAATTTTCGTTGAGGCGGTGATCGGTGATCCTGGACTGGGGGAAGTTGTAGGTCCGGATCTTTTCGCTCCGGTCGCCTGTGCCGACCTGGGACTTGCGGTTCCGGGCGATCCGCTGCTGCTGCTCGTCCCGGGCGACGTCCAAGAGCCGGGAACGGAGGACCCTCAGCGCTTTTTCCTTGTTGCGGTGCTGGGATTTCTCGTCCTGGCAGGAGACGACCAACCCCGAAGGTTTGTGGGTGACGCGGATGGCCGTGTAATTCCGGTTGACATTCTGGCCGCCCGGACCGGAGGCGCCGAACGCTTCGATCCTCAGGTCCTTGGGGTCGAGCCGGACGTCGATTTCGTCGGCCTCGGGAAGCACGGCCACGGTCGCGGTCGAGGTGTGGATGCGGCCTCCGGTTTCCGTTTTGGGAACCCGCTGGACTCGATGAACACCGCTTTCGAACTTCAGGAAGGAATAGACGCGTTTACCGCGGATGCCGGCGATGCCTTCTTTGATCCCTCCGATGGGAGACACGCTGACGTCCATGACCTCGAACTTCCATCCCTTGTGTTCGGCGTACCGGGAGTACATCCGGAACAGATCCTGGGCGAAAAGGGAGGCTTCGTCCCCGCCCGCCCCGGCCCGGATCTCGAGGATGACGTTCTTCTCGTCATACGGGTCCTTGGGAAGGAGCAAAAGCTTGAGCTCGGTCTCCAGGGTCATCTCTCTTTTTCCGAGCTCTTCGATTTCTCCCTCGGCCAGACTCTTCAGATCGGGGTCCGCCCCCGGATCCTCGAGGATCTTCTGGGACCCTTCCTTGTTCCGGACGACCTTCTTGTATTCCTCGTATTTGCGGACGACGGGCTCCAATTCGGCCCGTTCTTTGGAGATCTCCCTGACCTTTTGGGTATTCGACAGGATGGCGGGATCGGAGAGCGACAGGGTGAGCCGGCGGTATTTATCCTCCAGATTCTTCAGCTCTAGGAACATCGGGATTATTTTTTGAGATCGCCATATTTTTTCCTGAACTTCTCGACACGTCCCGCGCTGTCAATGAACTTCTGCTTTCCCGTGAAGAACGGATGGCACTGGGAGCAGATCTCGACACGGATCTCTTCCTTGGTGGATTGGGTCTTGAAGGTGTTCCCGCAGGCACAGGTCACCCGGCACTCCTGGTATTCGGGATGAATTCCTTTCTTCATGGATGCATCTCCTCACTAAGGGGGATATTATAGCAGATTCTCCCGGGAACCGCAAAGCGCCGGGACATCCTTGGCCCTTGCCCGGAACCCCTCCCAATCCACCGTGAATGCCAGGCCCCTCTGGGCCGCCTTCACGCGTTCTTTGTAGCTCCTGGACTCGAGATACTCCCGGAGCGTCCTGTTCAAGGGATAGACCTGCTCCTCGGACCTCCACTCATAGACCGAGCCGTCAGCCCGTCTCAAGCAGTTCAGGTGGACGATCCAAGCCAGTTGTTTGAAGGGCATGTGGCTGAAGGCCTTCCGGATGGCTACGACTTCTCCCTCCTTTTCGGGGTTCATGAAGTGGAAATACCTCGAAAAAAGCAGGGCGTTGTGACAGTAGGCCGGAAAGGCCAGCAGGCAGTCCATATGGGTGAGCCTGGCCAGATAGATGAAAATATCCATGATCTTCTTGGACAGGCTCAGTCCGGGATGCATCTGTCCCGGCAGCGGGGCCCTCTTTTCCGTGAACGAGGCCAACGGGTTCTGGAGGGTCAGCCATTCGAGGATGAGGCTCTTGGGCGTGATGACAGCGGCGAGCCCCTCGAGCCGGACCTTGAGCGGGTATTCCCCCTCCCGGACCTTGAGGTCCACGATCAGGTTTTCAGGGCTCTTGTCCCGGTAGAAGATCTGCAGCCTCTGGAGGGGATATTCCCGCGAATCCAGATCGAAATCCAGGGGCCAGAGGTTCCTGCGATGAGCTTCCTTGAACAGGCCCTTTTTCCCCATGACCGCCAGGACTTCGTTCAGCGAATACCGGCCGAGGAACAGCGAGCTGCCTTTTCTTTCGGCCAGCGTCGAAAAGATCTCATTTTCCTCGACGAGGGGCTCCCCTTCCCAGAAGGGTTTGCTCTTGGACCCGGAACTCTTCAGGAACGACATTCTTTCGCTTCTCCCACGGACACAATTCTAAGCGATTTGGCCATGCCCATCAAGAACCTTCGCGGACGAAGAACGAGAGAACATCGTCACCGATCCGGACTGAGCGCTGGAGGAGGAAGCCATCCGGCTTCGGGGGGATCCGATGATAATGGCGGAGGATGAGCCAGCCGTCCTTTTTGAGGACTCCCCTCTTCCGGACGACCTTCAAGGGATTCCTTGTCTCGAGAAGACTGTACGGAGGGTCCAGGAAGACGATGTCGAACTCCACCGCGTCTTTGGCAAGATCGATGACCGCCCGGTTGAATTCTTTGTGAATAACCAGGGACTTATCGTCGGCCCCGCACCGGTCGACGTTCACCTGGATGACCTTGACGGCAGGGTGATACTCGTCGACGAAAACGACGCGCTCGGCGCCCCGGCTCAAGGCTTCGATTCCCACGGAGCCGGTCCCGGCGAAGCCGTCCAGGAACCAGCTCCCTTTTACTTTTTCCTGGATGATGTTGAAGAGGGCGCCCTTGAGCTTATCCGGTATGGGCCGGACCAGCGGGCTCCGGATGAACTTCAGCCGCCTGCCTTTATAGATGCCGCTGATGACACGGATCATGGTGCGCGTTCCTAGTAGAAGACGACAAGCTCCCCCGTCCGCGTCTCCAGTTTGCGGATCCCGTAGGGAAGATCGTACCAGTCTTCGATGCTCACGGGTTCCGTCTTCTCGAACCGGGAGACGACAGAGATGATCATGTCCAGGAGGGCTGTTTGGATGCGCTGTTCCCCGAGGAAGAGGCTTTCGAAACGGACCCTGACCTTGGAACCTTCCGTCTCAAGCGTTCCCGCGAAATAGACGTTCATCTGCGGCTTGACGAACACCGGAACCCTCCGGCCGCTGAGGTCGATGAAGATCTTGCCCTCGACCCTGTTCCCGGGGAGAAGCTTCAGACGGAGCTCCTTCATGATCTCCTCCCGTTCGGTCTCAATGCGATAGGCGATGTACGCATTCAGCTCGCGCTCGGAGACGACGGCTGTCCGCGGCGGCCGTCCGAGGGCCGGACCTTGATCGTTCTGGATGCGGTCGAGGATCTCGAGCACTTTCCGGGCGTCATCCTGGACCTGGGGGCCGAGTTCAGCCTTTCCTGGAAGGACGAAAAAAAGGAAAAAGAAAAGGAGAGCCCAGACCGGGGACGGCCCGTTTTCACGCATCCGCAAGGTCGAAAATATCATTGTTCTTCAGAGGTTCACCGCACTCAGTCGGCTTAGAAATAAGCAAACGTCTCGATTTCATGCTAGCAGAATGCCCCCATGAAGTAAAATTCCGCAGCTTGAGTGTGCTCATTTGCCGCCCAGCCATTGTCTTACAATCAGTTGGAACGGTCTGTAAAGCCTCTCAGCGTAGTGGAGGAGGATTCTGGGGGAGCCTGGACGAACGTTGAAGGATTCGGCAACCCATGACTTCGGCGGCAAGAGGATCCCGAGGAGGGTCCGGATGGCGAGGAAGGGCTTCTTACGGGCAAGGAGCGTAAAGAGGGTGGGTGTGTAAAAAGGAAAAAGGGTGATGTCGCTTCGAGAGAGGACCCTTTCCGCAGGCCACAGAAGGCCAAGGAGCCGGGATTCTAGCGGAGTGATTCGGAACCTTGCCGGGACGCTTTCAGGAAGCGACCCCGGCCAGAGAGCGTTCACGAGGTCCAGGCCGTGGCGGACCCCGGCCGTGATCCCCTCGTCATGGCAGATCCTGGCCGCCCGGTCCCAATCCACATTCCCGCGCAAAGCATGCTCGACAATATCCGTAAGCCACATCAGCCGGCTGTAGGAATGCTGCTGCGCGTGCAGACAGAGGTAGAAAAGCTCATATTCCGGGGACAGGACCGTGATGTCGATGTCGCCGCTTTTAACGGTCCCGGTAGAAGCCCAGAAGTCTTCCTCGGACAGGAATGGTAGGTGAAGACCCAAAGAGACGAAGTGGAGTTCGATGAGCAGGTCGCCTAGACGGTAATAAGGCGAGAACGTCCAATGCAGGGACCTTTTCTTTGGATCGAAGCGGCTCTGGCGAGTGGAGTTCGCCTCGAAACCTTTCTCCTCGAGGATCTTCTGTAAAAAGGGCCAATCCCCCGGGTGGACGAAGAGGTCGATGTCCGTGAACGCTCTGAGCCCTGTGTCCGGATACAAGGTCAGGGCCAGTCTGGCGCCCTTGGTCACCGCCACTCTCAAGCCGGCGCGACGGACCTCCCGGAACAGGACCGAGGCGGTCCGGAAAAGGCTGTCGTTCCGGAGCGCGTTCCGGTAATAGATCGACCTGAGCTCGTCGAGGACCTTGCCGGGCACAACGCCGCGAAAAAGCCTCAAGCTCCGATAAACAAGAGGAGTGACTCCCTCCCGAACCGATTTCCTTATAAGCGCGTCCCAATCCATAGAGATGGAAATCGTCTCTCGGACGACGGAGAGGGAAGATTCCCCGGGGTCGATCCGGGAAAGACGAATCAGAAGCCGATCGATCAGAGAGAACGAACCGCCCGCTGCCATTTCGATGCCTTTTATTTCCACCGGACGAGTCCGCCCGGGGCAGAAAAATTCTCTATGGAATTAAGACAGAAAAATCCCTCCTCTAGGAAGGCAAAGATCAAGATCAGGATCGGGAGGGAATTACTTGTTCTTGAACGGACTGGCCGTTATTTCTTCTCCTGTGGGAGTCAGGACCGCGCTGCCGGCGATAACGGCGGCGATGCCGAGGGGCGCCAGGAAGAAGGGCGGGATGCCCCTCTTGCAGACGACATAGACCACGTCACCGGCAACGGCCGGCTTGATGAGCGGCAACATGCAGTTCTGCCCGGCCAGGACCTTCCTCACGCCGGCGCCCTGGATCTTAAGGGACTTGGCATCCTGATAGAAGTCCGTGGACTCGCCCTTGACATGGATCCTGTCGCCGGACTGTAGAAGTCCCCGTTCGATGAAGACATCCGCTTCCCGGCTCCCGGAATTGAAACCGACCACGTGGCCGATCCTGGACTCACCCTTTTCCTGCTGGTCCTTGTTGACCTGCTGGACGGCTCCCGCGACATCCTTCTCATAAGGACTGATGGCGATGGCGATCTTGGACGTCTCGTTCGCGGCAACCCCGACCAGTTCGCCGGAGTTGTAATCTCCCGCAATCGCCGTCACACCCAGCGCGTAAAGTCCCGTGTCCAGCCCCCGAACCCTGAAAACTCCCAGATTGTCGGACTTGCTGCTCTCGAAGACCTTCCCATTGGAAATGTTCTTGACCATGACAACCGCCCCCGCTACGGGTGTCGTCCCATCCTGGCCATAGACAAAACCAATGAGATTGCCTTTCCCGGCGACCTGGGCTTTCAGGACGTGCGGCGCATAGAAAAAGAGAACCGCAAGAATCAGCCCAAACGAAAAAACCTTGGCTTTAGCACCTTTGCTCATAGAATCCTCCTTATAGAAACCTGATTAATTATAAACAATACGTTTGCTGTTGTCAAGGAAGAATATTTTCCTAAAAGATCCAGGCATTCCCTAAAGCTGAGCTGGCGCCCAGGTCAATCTGACGGGGGTAACAACTCCGCTGACCGCCTTGAGGAAGAGCATGTTAGGTCCGGTCACAGCATCGACGCTCAAAGTGAGGCCTCCGGAGCCCGGGTAGCCTTCCCATACGACGTGGCCGTTGAAGTCGAGAGAGACGAGTGGACCCGGAACGGCTTCTCCATTCGAAAACCCTAGGTTCAACATGATCTTGCCTGCCTCCAGGACAAGGGCAACGGCATGGCCCTGGCCTTTCCCGAGGGAGAGTCCCTTGAACGGTTGTTCCCTAGGGCTGAGGACCCGCTGGACTCTCTCTTCGGCGGCCTTGGCCTTCTCGATATCGTTCAGCCGCTCATAACACTTCCTGAGCTTGCGAAGGGCGTCCAGATTGCCCGGATCGATGTCCAGGGCTTTCGTGAAGGATTTCTCGGATTCATAGATGTAGTCGAGCTTTTGATAGGCGTCCCCAACCACGACGAGGACCTCGACGAGATCCGCTTTCATGTCATCCGGCACGATCAGCAGGCTCCTATCCAATGAGGCGCCCACTCCCGTGATGTCCCGGTACCTGTTCTGCTTGAAGGCCAGACGAAGCCTGAAAGCCATTTGTTTCAGGTCTTTGACGTTCAAGACAGGCTCCGCCGAAAGGACGCCCCTTTCCTTGAGAAACGTTTCGAACTCCCCCAGTGCGGCCACCTGGTTTTCGAGCGAGAGATAGGCGTCGATCTCGGGTTCCGCGTCTTCCAGCTTCCGTGTCCCTTCGATCTTGCATTTGGCAAGGTTGAGAAGAGTGAACTTGCGCAGGTCCTCATACTCCTTCCTGTCGATCAAAGATTGTCCGGACAGGGTCTGGTAGAACCTGATATTCTTGAGAATGTCCAGGCAGGCGGAGAAATGGCCGGCGGCATCGCCGATCTGGAAATCATCGAATGCCCTCTGTCCCTGCTCGGACTCGTTCTTTGCTTTCAAGTACTCGAGGTGTTCGGCCCGTGACAGGGCTTTTTGGCGCTCTTCCTGGGAAAGGCCCCTTTCTCCCAAGAATCCGGCATAGACACGGTCCACTTCGGGATCTTCAGGAAGGATCCTGTCAAGCGTCCCATAATCCTTGACGTTCATGTCCCAGATTCGGAGAAGGGTCAAGAGCTTTTCCTGGTCTTTCTGGGCCAACAGCTTCTTGAGGATGTCGAGAGTGAATTCCTTTTCCGAGGCGGTCAGTTCGGGCCAGCGGGAGAAAAGCACCTTGCCGACTTCGTAGAAGATCGGACTGTTGTGCCCGGTGAGCAGCGCAGCTTTCTTGTATTCCTCAAAGTAGCCGACGGGGACGGGTAACGAAAGGTAGGTCATATACAGGAGGGATTGGGCCATCTGGAAATGGGCCTGGAGGGATCCGGGGCTGAGGCGGAGCGACCTCTCGAAACTCCGGAGTCCCTTCCGGAAGTCGGCATCGCGCCGGCCGACTTCACCCAGGTTCTCGTTTCCCAGTTCAAAGTAGGCCTTGCCGAGCTCGAAATGAACGAGGTCGTTCCATGGAAAGAACGCGTTCGCTTTTTCGAGAAGGCGGACCCTTGCGGCGGGGTCCTCGATCGTATCTTTGGCCTTGTAGTAAAGGTGGGCGTTCCAGTAAAGGCAGACGGCCGCAAGCCCTATAAGGCCGAGGGCGGCCAGGATCAGTATTTTTTTCATGAGAAGACCTTAGGCCTTTCGATAATACGCCGTAACGAAAGTCAGGGAGAGGACGATCGCGAAAAGAAGCATATTCGCAGGGATGTGCAGGTTGAAATCCGTCAGGCTGTGAATCAGGATGACGATGAGGGAAATGGTCCCGCCGAGGACGATCCCCTTGACGTCCGGGTTCTTCCGTTCGCGCCAGCTGAGGAAGGCGTGAAGACCCATGTACAGGATGCCACCAAGCAGGAAGACCATGCCGACGGCCCCCAGCTCCGAGAAGTATTCGAGAAGATCGTTATGGGCATGGACGAGGAGGAGCTCCGGTCCGGCGAGTTTCTCGTAGGCCGGATATACCGAAACGAAGGTGCCCAGCCCCGTCCCGAGGATCGGGAACGCGGCGATGATCCGCGTCACGTTGCTCCAATAGAGGGGCCGGCTCTCCTGAAGGAGATTGTCCAGAGCGAAACGTTGGATGGTGGACCCGATGCCGATGTAGAGAGCGATGATCGTAATGAGGAGAAACGTGATCCCGATGAAATTCCTGATCCACCTCCGCCGGGGGCCGAACCGACTGAAGTGGAAAACGATGAACTCCAGGAACAGGATGAACGTGAAGACGAGGACAAAGATCCCGGCGCGGGACTGGGAAAAGATGATCCCCAGGGACATAACGATCACGGCAGCCGTCAAGAGGATGTTCGTCAAGTGCCTTTTACCCGCCATATGGAGGATCTTCTCCTTGAGGCCCTCCCCTCCCATGGAGAAGATGTCCATGCGGGCGATGATGAGGCCGATCGCCAGGGGGACGATCATCTCCAGATAGCCGGAGAAGTGGCTTCGGTTGACGAAGGTCCCGGTCACGGACTCCAGATTGTAGATCTTCTTATAAAATAAGATATGCGGGTTCTTCGTGGACAACTCATAAAGACCATAGAGGGCCTCGAAGGCGCCCATCCCCACCAGAAAGAGGATGATCCTCCGGATCTGATTGCCCCGGGTGATGGTCCTGATGAGGAGGAAGCCGACCAGCACATAGGTCATGAGCTCCAATCCCTCGCGGAAAGTCTGGGCTGGGGCCACGGAAAGGCTCAGGAAACCCCGGTTCGCGAACCCGGGGGCGAAGGCTTTATGGAACGCGTAGGTCGCCGGCGAAAGGAGCCTGACGATGAACTTCGGCAGGGGCACGACCTGGAAGGCCAGAAGAGCAAACAGCGCGGTAAATACGTAGGACGGCCAACCGAGGCGGGCCGCCAGGTGGGAGTTGATAATAGGTTTCCTGTTCATCAGGACATAGGCCCCGGTCATCAGGAGAACCACGAGTTGAATGACAAGGATCGACCATTCGTTGACCGATGCCGCAGGGAGCGGGCTGAAGACGATCAAGGCCAGGAGCCCGTACTCGATGATCCTTCTCGGCAGGCCCTCCCCCGCCCCGGGAAGCGGCTGCTGAGAGATTGTTTTTTGCTTGCTTATGATCTTGAGTTTCATGTTGTCTCTTTGTCCCGGGATGTCATTTCCTGAACCTCAGGAAGCCCGGGAATTTCAGCTTCAGCGTCTTCTCTTTTCCATCGGGATGAACCGGGTCCGGGTGGAAAGGGATCTCCCTATCCTCGATGACCGCCCGTGGGTTGTCCCTGACAAGGGCAGCGGCGTTTTCCCGGCCGATGACGGCCGCGACCCTTTCCACGGCCGCGGTCAAGCGGGGCGGCTTGGAATGGGTGTTATGCCCATCGCTCGATATGAAATGGACCAGACCCAGCTCCAGAAACCGCAGCACAGCCCCTTCACAGTCCGGGCCATAGCGCCCAAGAAAACTGCCTCCGTTGGCTTGGACGAGAGCGCCCATCTCTACCAGGTCGAAAAGCAGCTTCGGAAACCGGACAAAAGCCGTGTTCCGTTCGGGATGGGCGATGATAGGCGTTACGCGCTCGCTCATGAGTTCAAAAAATAGGTCCTTGACGCCCGGGAAAACGTGGTCATGCGGAAATTCTACGAACATGTAGGAACCGCCGGCTAGCACCAGGCTTTCCCGGTGCCCGCGGACCGCGGCGAAGAGGTCATGGGTGATGTGGACCTCCGCTCCGGATAGGACCTTCAAGGGAATGTTTCCAGCGGTCAAAGCTCCCTCAAGCAACGCCCTCTTCTCTTCGAAGACACCCAGGTCGTCGTACGCAAAGCTTCCTTTAAAGAGGTGGGGTGTGCCGACGATGATCTCGATCCCGTCCTCATGGGCGATGCGCGCCATCTCGACCGCCTGGTCGAGGTCCCGTGCGCCGTCATCGAGGCCCGGCAGAATATGGCAATGGAGGTCAATCATTTCTGGACTGTCGTCTTGTTCTCGGGCCGGCCGCCAATCCGGAACTCTTCCTTGTCCCTGGCGTTCTTCTTCTCGTCGATCACCGAAGCGTATTCATACTGGTAATAATGGTAGTAGGGACCGACGGTCCCCTGCCGCCCGATCCTCACTTCATTGAAAATGACACCGATGACCTCGGACTTGGCCTTCCGGACCTCGGCCACGGCCTTAGCCAGCGGTTTGCGTGTGGTCTTGCCGGCCCGGATGACGATCACGGTGCAGTCCGAAAGCGAACTGATGATGACAGGGTCGATGACGGCCAGGACGGGCGGAGTATCGAGAAGGATGACGTCGAACCTTTCTTTGACCAGAGCCATGAAGTCCTTCATCCTCCTGGAGTTCAGGAGTTCGGCCGGATTCGGCGGGTGCGGGCCGCTGGGGAGGATCCAAATGTTTTCGACGCTTGTTTTCTGAATGGCGTCCTCGAAGGTCACCTTGCCGGTGAGATACCCGCTTAACCCGGCCAGATTCCTGACCTTGAAGACCTTGTGCAGCCTGGGCTTTCTCATATCGCAGTCAACGAGGAGGACCTTGCCTTCGAGCTGGGCAAACGAGACGGCTATGTTCGAGACCGTGGCCGTCTTCCCTTCCTGGGGAAGGGTGCTCGTGAAGCAGATCGTCTTGGGTTGGCTGTCGGAGTGAGAGAACAGGATGGACGTGCGGACCGTCCGGTAATCCTCGGAGATGGAGAACTTCGGAAAGAGGTGGTTGATCAGTTCGA
>CAZSMW010000073.1:0-3086 GCA_964607985.1 uncultured Eubacteriales bacterium | reverse complement strand
CGGACAAACTCCGGGGTATCATGTCGTCGTGCTGCGATCCCCCGGACTTTCATGGTTCAATTCTAACATAAAGCGGCGCCGGCAGGAACCCGGGTCAACACATGGTGGCAGAAATAGCATTGGTTCGTCGTCGCTCCGGGGAAAACGACGCCTTGTCTTTCAAGGCGCGCGCGGACTCGGGACAATCCGATCTCGAAGACCGCGGACACGAATGGGTTCCGGAAGGCGTTCTCGAGCATCTTCGCGGCCGTATCCTTGTGGATGTTGCCGATAGTCAATCGTTCGGAGTCCGTGGCATAGCCGCAGCAGGGCTTGACGTCGCCGTTGGGCAGGACATAGAAAACGTGGCCCGGTCCCCGACAGAAGTCCTCTTTGAACCATTCCTTGCCCCACGGGTCGAGGAGGGGCTCCGCCTTTCCGATCGGGGCCAGATCGATCGTCGTTACGGGCACGAATAGGGAATCATTCCTGATGACCCGATGCCCGCCGACGGCGACGAGCTTCGCCTTCAAGGTCCCGGCCAGGGCTTTCAGGACCGCTTCCGTTTCTTTGTCCCGGGCCCCCTTCACCGCGATGACACGTGCGACATCCGGCCGGTTCCAGATGTTCCGGGCGGTCTCGATGAACAGGGCGGGCTTCGCCGGGTCCTTCCCATGGAACGCGTCCACGCTGACGGCGAAGGACCCGTCATAACCCCGGTCGAACAATTCCTTCAGGGTCCGCCGGAGGCGTGCCGCGCTTCTGAACCAGGCCGCGTTCGTGGTAACCAGGCCGAACAGGAACCCGTGCGCGAAGGCGAATTCGGTCACGGCATGGAGGAACTCGATGTCCAGAAAAGGCTCGCCGCCGGTGAACCCGACCCGTTCGACGCCGGCCTTCCGGCAGGATCGCAGGAACTTCACGGCCGCCGGTATCGGCAGCCGGGCCTTTCCCCGCTCGACTGAACAATGGGCGCAATTAAGGTTGCAGTCCGTCATGGACGCGAACAGGACTTCTTTCGGGGAGAATCGGGTGCCACTCACCATGCCGGTAATATATCGCCGACCGTGCGGCGCTGTCAAAGCCGCAATAAGCGGCGGCAGAAGGGAAGTGGGTGGCCGAGGTCCTCGAGCGCCTCAAAACTTTCGTTAGCAAGGAGCTGGCGAAGATGGAGGTCGAGGTCCGGACCGAGTTTTACGACAAGGACCTCAACGGCTACAACGTCGTCGGCGAGATTCCGGGCGCCGACAAGGCGGACGAGGTCGTCATGCTCGGCGGGCACATCGATTCCTGGAGCCCGGGCACGGGGGCGGCGGACGACGCCGGCGGCCGCGCTGTTTCGCTCGAGGCGGTGCGCATCCTGCGGGCGCTCGGGGTCAAACCCCGCCGGACGATCCGGGTCGTCCTCTGGAGCGCGGAGGAGAAGGGCTGGGTCGGGTCCAAGGCCTACGTCGAAAAGCATTTCGGCGATCCGACGAAGATGAGTCTCAAGCCAGGGCACGCCAAGCTGGCGGGCTACTTCAACCTCGACAACGGCAGCGGCCGGATCCGGGGCATCTACGCCCAGATGAACGTCGCCGTGAAGCCCATTTTCGAGGAGTGGTTGAAGCCGTTACGGGACGCGCGTCCACCACACGAACATGGACGTCTTCGACGAGCTGGTCGTCGAGGACCTGATGCAGGCGGCGGTGGTCATGGCCGCCTTCGTCTACAACGCGGCCATGCGGGATGAGATGCTTCCCCGCAAGCCCCTCCCGGACCCGATGCACTACCCGGTCAGACGGTAGGGGAGGCGAGATCCGGGCGCGCATTTGCTCTTGACGTCATAACGTTATAACGTTATAGTGTCCAAATGTAGCGAGGTGCCACAACATGGAAAAAGCCAACAAGCGTATTACGGTCTATCTTCAACCTGAATACCATCGAGCCCTGCGGGTCAAAGCGGCCGAAACGGAATACTCGGTCTCTGAACTCGTCAACGAGGCTGTACAAAATGCTCTCCGCGAGGACGCCCTGGACCTGGAAGCGTTCGAGACCCGCGCCGACGAACCGTCAATCGCCTTCGAAAAAGTTCTCAAGAAGCTGCGCAAGGATGGAAAACTATAAGATTCTCATCAAGAAGTCTGCCGCCGGAGAGCTCGCCAAGATCCCAAGGAAGAACCTTGAGAAAATCGTCCGGCGCGTTCGGGACCTGGAACAGATTCCGAGACCTTCCGGCTGCCGAAAACTTTCCGGGAAGGACAGATATAGGTTAAGGCAGGGGGATTATCGTATGGTGTATGCGGTCGACGATTCTTGGCGCATTGTTGAGGTCTATAAGATTGGGAATAGGCGAGAGATCTATAGAGGTCGAACGAGGGTTTGAATTCATATCTTACAGGGATTTCAGGTGCTTTCGGGCTCCCTTGGCGGTTTTGTAGGTCTTGCCGTGCTCGGCGACAAGCCGATCGAGATGTGGGCGCCGTCGCAGAAAGGCTTATTCTTGGATTGACCGCAGCGGCAGAGTGTCACCCGGTTTCTGATCTCATATTCGGTGCCGTCGGCCGATTCGATGGGGATGCTGCCTTTAACCCAGATGGGCCCGCTCGTTCCCGCCTCCGGGTTTTCGATCAAGCCGATCGAAGGCTCGAGGTCGGGTTCAACCGCCCGCCCTGTTTTTTTATCCCAGGCCGTGAGGCTTCCCGAGGGGCAGGCGCAGGCCTCCTCGATCGCCGTCTTCCTGGCCTCGGGATCGCTTGACCTTTCAGCATAAGCCCAGGCCTCTTCTCCCCTGTGGCAGAACCGGGCCACCGCACAAAGCTCCCCCGACCAGGTCAGGTCGAGATCCTCGCCGCTGGTTTTTTCCGCACGGTCGAGATAGCCGGCCTTGGCGGCCGTCTCCGTACCGTCGAAGCCGATGGGGAAATGGGACCCGTCGCAAAACGGCTTGTTTTGAGAGGCCCCGCAACGGCAAAGCGCGTAGCTCTCCTGGTCCGGATAGCTGGGGCCCTTTTCCCATTTCTCGGGTTCTCCGTCGCTTCCAATGACCACAATGTCTTGCGCCAGCGGAACTCCTCCCGTGACGATGTACGGACCGTCATTGGTCACTTTGATTCGGAATTCTTTAT
>CAZSMW010000072.1:0-5557 GCA_964607985.1 uncultured Eubacteriales bacterium | reverse complement strand
CGACGTCGAGCACGTCCATGCCCAGGAGCTTAGCCAGCCCCTTGTACATCGGGTAGTTGGCGACAGCTGCGGGGCTGAGCTTATAGAGATCGGCCATGTGCGGGATGGAGGGGAACTTGGAAAAGCCGCGGAGGAGGGCCGTGTTGGCCGCGGGCTCGTTCGTGAGGAGCGCGGTCAGCTCATCCAGGAACCGGTTGACGACGACGGCCGTCCGCCCGGCCTCGGGCTTGAGCGCGGCGGCTTGAACGCGGGGCCTGCCGTCCTTCTGGGAGTCGGCGTCGGAGAGGATGTCCGAAAGCCCCTCGGCCCGGAACCGGGCCACGAAACGATGTTCTTTTCCCGGGGTAAGGGTGATCAGAACGCCCTCCTGCTTGGGCAACTTGGCGTTGATCATGGTGCACAGGCGTTCGTTCTCCGTCGTCGGGATGCGCCCCGCCCTGCGGTCGACGACCAGCCCGCCCTGGAGCGTCGCGAAGTTGCCGCGGGCGACGACGTCGTTCCGCCCAACCTCGACCCCGGAGCCCAAGGCTTCCAGGATGCCGCGGCCGAGCTGATACCGGAGCGGGTCGTAGCCGAAAAGCGCCAGGTGGGCCGGTCCGGAGCCGGGTGTAATGCCCATGAACACGGGGTCTGTCACTCCGCAGGCGCCGAGGCGGGCGGCCTCGTCCAGGTTGGGTTTCCGGGCCGCCTCGAGTTCCGTCCGGCCGCAGACCGGCAGGCCGCCGAGCCCATCGCACACCAGGAGCACGATCTTCGAATCCGTTGTGTATGCCAGTTCCCTGGCGAGATCTTCCCAATTCATAATACACTTAATATAGAAGCTTGCGGGTGTCCTGTCAATTTGGCGGGGATTCCGGTCGCTATGAGCGTTTTTCGATGGCTGTCCCGTCCAAGCCATTGACCCAGCCCAAACTAATACGAACGCAACAAGAAAATTATAATGTATGAACGGCACTGAATGCCGTCCTCAAGCCCCCGTAGCGGAGGGGGGACCCGTCGGCTTTTTTGACGGGGGGAACCGACGGGACTGGTTCCCCAGGGGCCGGGGGAGTGAGGGCGGCTTCAGGCCGCTTAAAGTCAGATGTCAAACTATTTAATGCGTTCGTATTAAATGGAAGAGAACCCATTTTTGTTAAGATTGTAGGTTTGACCCCAACTGTGATTGAAAGCCTTTGGACCGTCTGCTAGAATCAAGGCATGTCCAAGGTCCTTATCCTCGATTTCGGTTCACAATACACCCAGCTCATTGCCCGGAAGGTCCGCGAGATGGGGGTCTATTCCGAGATTGTCCCGTTCGATACTCCCGCCGCTCGGATAAAAAAAGAAGCCCCGGGCGCCCTCATCCTTTCCGGAGGCCCACGGAGCGTCTATGAAAAGGGCGCCCCTTTGCCGTCGCCCGGGATCTTCGAGCTCGGGCTCCCGGTCCTGGGCATCTGTTACGGGCTCCAGCTCATGGCCCACATGCTGGGCGGCAAGGTCGTTCCCTCGGGCAAGCGCGAGTACGGCTTCGCCTCCCTCAAGGTCCTCGACCGAAAGGGCCTCCTGGCCGGCGTCAGGGACAAACGGCAGGTCTGGATGAGCCACGGTGACAAACCCGAAAGGGTCCCGCCGGGTTTCCGCATCACGGCGAGCACGGCCAACACCCGCGTCACGGCCGTCGAGGACAGGGAGAGGCGCTTCTGCGGCGTCCAGTTCCACCCCGAAGTCATCCATACGCGCGAAGGGAAGAAGGTCCTCGCCAATTTCCTCTTCCGGGTCGCGGGGCTCGAGGCTGACTGGAACATGGCCTCGTTCATCGAGCGCAAGGTCGCCGAGGTCCGCGCCGCCGTCGGCCGGGGCCGGGTCGTCTGCGGCTTGAGCGGCGGCGTCGATTCGCTCGTGACCTCGCTCATCATCCATCAAGCGATCGGAGACCGCCTGACCTGCATCTTCGTCGACAACGGCCTCCTGCGCAAGGGCCAATACCATGAACTCATGGAGAATTTCCGGCGCAAATTCTCCTTGAACGTAAAGGGCATCGATGCCTCGGATGAATTCCTGGAGAAGCTCCGCGGCGTCATCGCGCCCGAGAAAAAAAGAAAGGCGATCGGCGGCCTGTTCATCGAGATCTTCGAGCGCGAGGCGAAAAAGCTCGGCGGGGCGGATTTCCTCGCCCAGGGGACGATCTACCCCGACGTCATCGAATCGAATCCGGTCAAGGGACCGTCCTCGGTGATCAAGTCCCACCACAACGTCGGCGGGCTTCCGAAAGGCCTCAGGTTCAAGCTCATCGAACCTCTCCGAGAACTCTTCAAGGACGAGGTCCGGGCCCTGGCCCTCGAGCTTGGCGTGGACAAGGATTTCATCACCCAGCATCCCTTCCCCGGGCCCGGCCTGGCCGTGCGCATCGTGGGGGATGTCGACAGGGAGGGCCTCTATATCCTGCGCGAGGCCGACGACATTCTGCTCCACGAGGTCCGGCGAGCCGGCCTCTACCACAAGCTCTGGCAGGCCTTCGCCGTGCTCCTCCCCGTCCGTTCCGTGGGCGTCATGGGCGACCAGCGGACCTACCAGCGTGTCGTCGTCCTTCGTCTTGTCCAGAGCACCGACGGCATGACCGCCAACTGGTACCCCGTGCCGGCGCCCCTCCTGTCCAGGATCTCGACCCGTATCGTGAACGAGGTCCGGGGCGTTAACCGGGTGGTCTTGGACGTCACCACCAAGCCGCCCGGAACGATCGAGTGGGAATGAACATGTCGTTCATCCACCTGCACAACCACTCCGAGTACAGCATCCTCGACGGCTGCCTCAGGATCCAGGATCTCGTCAACGCCGCCTACGACCACAATATGCCGGCCGTGGCCCTCACCGACCACGGCAACATCTTCGGGGCCGTCCAATTCTTCAAGGCGGCCAAGGCCAAGGGGATCAAGCCCATCTTCGGTTGCGAAGTCTATGTGGCGCCCGGCAGCCGTTCCGACAGGGGTTCCAACCCGAACGAGGAGACCCATCACTACCACCTGATCCTGCTCATCAAGAACGAAAAGGGCTACCGGAACCTGTGCAAGCTCCTGACCCAAGCTTACCTCGAGGGATTCTACTACAGGCCGCGCATCGACAAGGATCTCCTGGCCGGGCACACCGCCGGGCTGATCGGGCTGTCGAGCTGTCTCAAGGGCGAGATCAACTTCCTCCTGGCCCGCGGCCGGGACGAGCGGGCCGAAGAGGCCGCCAGGACCTACGCCGCACTCTTTGCCAAGGGCGACTTCTACCTCGAGCTTCAGGACCATGGCCTCGAGCCGCAAAAGGAAATCAACCCGAAGATCGTCGCCCTGGCCCGAAAGCTCGGACTGCCGCTCGTGGCCACCAACGACGTCCACTTCCTCCGCAAGGAGGACGCCCAGACCCAAGACGTCCTGCTCTGCATCCAGACCAACCGGAAGGTCAGCGAGACGGACCGCCTTCGCTTCACCAGCGACCAGTTCTACTTCAAGTCCGGGGACGAGATGGCCGAGCTCTTCAAGGACACGCCCGATGCGATCGAAAACACGGTCCACATCGCCGCCGCCTGCGATTTCGCCTTTCCCTCAGGCCGCTTCCTGCCCGTCTTCCAGCCGCCCAACGGCAAGTCGCTGAGCGAATACTTCGAGGAGGTCGCCCGCGAGGGATTCCGGGAGCGGATGGCCGAGGTCCGGGCGAAGAAGACGGCCAACGGCGAGTTCAGCCACTCCCGAGAAGAGTACGAGGAAAGGCTCGCGAGAGAGATCCGGCTCATCAAGGAGATGGGCTTCGAGGGCTACTTCCTCATCGTTTGGGACCTCATCAAGAGCGCCCGGGAGAAGGGCATTCCTGTCGGCCCGGGCCGCGGTTCGGCGGCCGGGAGCATGGTCGCCCACAGCATGGGCATCACCGAGCTCGACCCCATCGAGTACGACCTCCTGTTCGAGCGCTTCCTCAACCCTGAGCGCATCAGCCTGCCCGATATCGATATCGACTTCTGCGGCCGGCGCCGGCAGGAGATGATCGAATATGTCACGAAGAAATACGGCCAGGAGAACGTCAGCCAGATCATCACCTTCGGGACGATGGCCGCCAGGGCCGCCATTCGGGACGTCGGCCGCGTCCTCGAGATCCCGCTTCCCGAGGTGGACCGGATCGCCAAGCTCATCCCGGCCTTCGGGCCTGATGCCACCCTGGAAGCGGCTGTCCAGAAGGTCCCGGAGCTCAAGGAACTGCGCGAGAAGAACGCCAAAGTCGCCCAGCTCATCTCCATCGCCCAGAAGCTCGAGGGCCATGTCCGCCATCCTTCGATCCATGCCGCGGGCGTCGTCATCGCCCCGAAACCGCTGGTGGAATTCGTCCCCCTCTACCAGTCGGTCAAAGGGGAGATCACGACTCAGTTCGAGATGGGCGACATCGACTATATCGGCCTCCTCAAGATGGACCTGTTGGGCCTCCGCAACCTGACCGTCATCTACGACGCCCTCGACCTCATCCGGAAGGACACGGGGGAGCGACTGAACATCCACAATATTCCCCTGGACGACCTGCGGACGTTCGAGTTATTCCAGGCCGGCAATACCGACGGC
Organism: uncultured Eubacteriales bacterium; assembly: GCA_964607985.1. Lineage (GTDB taxonomy): Bacteria > Acidobacteriota > Aminicenantia > Aminicenantales > Saccharicenantaceae > JALHVH01. The sequence goes on along the minus strand of CAZSMW010000072.1, from coordinate 989 downwards.
GTCTTCCAGTTCGAGAGCCCGGGGATGAAGGACCTCCTGCGAAGATTCCGGCCCGAAGTCTTTCGGGACCTCATCGCCTTGAACGCCCTCCACCGGCCCGGGCCCCTCAAGAGCGGCATGACCGACGAGTTCATCCATCGCAAGAACAACCCCGAGAGGATGGCCTATGAGTTGCCCGAGCTCGAGCCCGTCCTGAAGGAGACGCGGGGGATCATCGTCTACCAGGAACAGGTCATGCGCATCGCCGTCCTGCTGGCCGGCTTCTCCCTGGCCGAAGCCGATATCCTGCGCAAGGCTATGGGCAAGAAGGTCAAGGACATCATGAAGGCCCAGAAGCAGCGCTTCATCCAGGGCGCGAAGAAGAACGACGTCGCCCAGAGCAAAGCGACCAAGGTCTTCGACCAGATCGCCCAGTTCGCCGAATACGGCTTCAACAAGTCCCACAGCGCCGCCTACGCCTACCTGGCGTACCAGACCGCCTATCTCAAGGCCCATTACTCCCGGCACTTCCTGGCCGCCCTTATCACATCCGAGGCCGAGCGAGGAACGACGTCGCAGGTCGTCAAGTACATCACCGAGTGCCATGAAATGGGCCTCAAGGTCCTGCCGCCCGACATCAACAAAAGCGACTATCCCTTCACCGTGGAGGGAGAGAACATCCGTTTCGGGCTGTCGGCGGTCAAGAACGTCGGCGAGGCGGCCATCGGCGAACTGATGGCCCTGCGCGGGAAACTCGGGGCATTCGGATCGCCGTTCGATCTATTCCAGGACACGGATTCGAAGATCGTCAACCGGAAGGCCTTGGAGAGCTTGATCTAGGCCGGCGTCTTCGACTCCCTGGGCTGGAGGCGCTCCGAGTGCTTCCACATGCTGGACCGGATGATCGAGTACGGCCACGAGGTCCAAAAGGCCATGACCCAGAAGCAGAACCTCCTGTTCGGGGGAGGGGTCCTCGAACCGCCCGATGTCCCGGCCGAGGTTCGTGAAAT
>CAZSMW010000071.1:0-3359 GCA_964607985.1 uncultured Eubacteriales bacterium | reverse complement strand
GCTTCGAAGCCGCCTATTCCCCGGATGGAAAGCGCGTCGCTTACGTCCCCCTGTCCCGCGCCTTCTTCGCCTGGAAGCGGTACCGCGGCGGCCGGGCGACACCGGTCTGGATCGCCAACCTCGCCGACTCCGTCGTCGAGAAGGTGCCGCGCGAGAATTCCAACGACTTCAATCCGATATGGGTCGGAGACAAGGTCTACTTCCTATCCGACCGCGACGGCGCCGTGTCGCTCTTTGCCTACGACCTGAAATCGAAGAAGGTCTCCCGCACTTTCGAAAACAGCGGCCTGGACCTCAAGTCTGCCTCGGCCGGCCCCGGGGCCATCGTTTATGAACAATTCGGCAGCCTCAACCTCTACGACTTGAAGACCGGCACGACCTCGCGCGTCCCCATCAACGTGAACGGCGACATGCCGGAAGTGCGCGAGCGGTACAAGGCCGTGGGCGACAGCTTGGAAATCGCCGGGCTTTCTCCGAACGCCGCCCGGGTCGTGTTCGAAGCCCGCGGCGAGATCGTTACGGTGCCGGCCGAAAAGGGCGATCCTCGAAACCTGACCAACACCACGGGCGTGATGGAACGCGACCCTGCCTGGTCGCCGGACGGAAAGACCATCGCCTATTTCTCGGACGAGTCGGGCGAATATATGCTGCACCTCAAACCCCAGAGCGGGGCGGGCGAAACTGTCAGGATCGCCCTTGGCGACAAGCCTTCGTTCTATTTCTCTCCCCGGTGGTCGCCCGATTCAAAGAAGATTGCTTATAGCGACGCTCATTTGGCCGTATGGTATGTCGATATCGCCGTGAAGAAGCCCGTTTTCGTGGACAAGGACAGGTATTATGGAGGGACGGGCGGCTCTCCCTGCTGGTCGCCCGATTCGAAGTGGCTGGCTTATGCGAAACGCCTGCCGAATTATATGGGCGCTATTTTTCTGTATGCGGTGGATACCGGAAAGAGCATCCAAGTCAGCGATGGGATGAGCGACGTCCGGTTCCCGGTGTTCGACGTCGAAGGAAAATATCTCTACTTCACCGCCAGTACGGATTCGGGCCAGTCCCTTCAACCCGATATCCATAGCTTCAGCCGACCTGTGACGCGGTCGATCTATATCGCCGTCCTGCCCAAGGACGAGCCTTCGCCGTTAGCCCCGGAGAGCGATGAGGAGAAAGGGGAAGAGAAAAAGACGGAAGAGAGCAAGGCGGGCGATAAGAAATCCGAAGAGAAGAAGCCCGTCGAGGCCAAGGCGGTCACGGTCAAGATCGACTTTGACGGCATCCTCCAGCGGATTCTGGCCGTCCCTATGCCGGCCCGTAATTACGTGGACCTGCAGGCGGGCAAGACCGGGACCCTCCTGGCCATCGAGGCAACGGCGGCGCTCCCTGGTGAGGCAGGCGCTCCCGGCGCCACGGTCCACCGCTTCGACCTCAAGGCCCGCCGCTCCGACGTTGTCGCAAACGGCGTGGGCTTTTTCGAAATCGCCCGGAACGGCGAGAAGTACCTCTACAGCCAGAAAGGCCGCTGGTTCATCGCAAGCTTGCAGCCGATGCCTCCGGCCGGCGCCCCCGCGGGTCCGCCCCCCGCCCCGTCGGCCTCCGGCCCCAACGCCCTGGCGACCGACGCCATCCAGGTGCGGATCAATCCTGTCGACGAGTGGCGGCAGATGTATCGCGAGGCCTGGCGCCTCGAGCGCGAGTTCTTCTACGACCCCAACGCTCATGGCTATGACCTGGCTGCCGCCGAGAAGAAGTACGCGCCCTACCTCGAGCATATCGTCTCGCGTCGCGACCTGAACTACCTCTTTGCCGAGATGCTGGGCGGGATCGAGGTCGGCCATCTTGGCGTGGGCGGCGGCGATCTGCCGGAAGTGAAACGCGTCCCGGCCGGTCTGCTCGGCGCGGACTACAAGGTCGAGAACGGCCGCTACCGATTCGCTCGTATTTACAACGGGGAGAACTGGAATCCTCAGCTCCGGGCGCCGCTGACCCAGCCGGGGATCAATGTCGCGGTCGGGGATTACCTGCTTGCGGTGAACGGTCGCGACGTGTCCGGGCGCGACAACATCTACAGCTTCTTCGAGAACACCACCGGAAAACAAGTCCTTCTGAAAGTGGGGCCGAGCCCCGACGGCAAGGGCGCCCGGGAAGTAATGGTTGTTCCGGTGCCGAGCGAAACGGCCCTCCGCAACTTTACCTGGATCGAAAATAACCGCCGCTACGTGGACAATGCCACCGGCGGCCGGGTGGCCTACGTGTACATGCCGGATACGTATTTCGAAGGTTACACCAACTTCAACCGCTACTTCTTCGCCCAGGTGGGTAAGGATGCGGTCATCATCGACGAGCGTTTCAACGGCGGCGGGGCCCTGGCCACCGACATCATAGAATTCCTTCAGAGGAAGTTGCTGAGTCTGGTGGCTTCGCGCGACGGCGAGGACGAGGTCCAGCCGCAGGGTGCCGTCTTCGGCCCCAAGGTAATGCTCATCAACGAATTTGCCGGTTCGGGCGGCGACGCTATGCCGTATTATTTCAAGGCCGCCGGGGTCGGACCGCTCATCGGCAAGACGACCTGGGGAGGACTTGTCGGCCGCGCCGGCGGTCCGGTGCTCATGGACGGCGGGTTCGTCACCGCGCCGAGTTCCGGCGTCTGGAGCCCGAAGGACGGTTGGATCGCTGAGAACGTGGGCATCGCCCCGGATATCGAGATCGAGCACGATCCCGTTCTGGTCCGCCGGGGGAAGGACCCGCAGCTCGACAAGGCCATCGAAGTCGTAATGTCGGAGCTGGCGAAGAAGCCCCCAGTGAAGCCAAAGCGCCCCGCTTTCCCCGACCATTACAAGAAATAAACGCTTATATTCATCCTTCCCATGTCTTCAAGCAGGTCGCGCTCGCGGCGTCCGAGGGGAGCGGGGATTATTTTTAATCGTTTCAATATCAGTGGTTGTTGACATCGTTGCATAGCCTCCGATACAATTCCGGCATGGTTTCGCGCCGCCTATAAAAAAGCTATCAGGGAGTGCGCCGGGAGATTCGGTTTGGAGTTGATCTACGCCTTCGGGAAGCGGGCATGACGAAGAGCAAACTCAACATGGATGTCATCGCCGACCGGATCTTGTGGATTCGCCGGATGCCGGCCTAGAATAAGGTCCGAGAGGAGATAATCAATGTGTCATAAGGGCATGAGAATTATGGTTTTCCTGGCCGCGGGAGCGGTCCTGCTTCCGTGTCTTTCCAGGATAAACAAGACATACGCCGATGAGGGGATGTGGACCTTTGACAATCCTCCGCTCAAACAGCTCAAGGAAAAGTTCGGCTTCACGCCGACGCAGGAATGGCTTGATCATGTCCGCCTATCGAGCGTCCGG
>CAZSMW010000070.1:0-10751 GCA_964607985.1 uncultured Eubacteriales bacterium | reverse complement strand
CCCTGGCCGTGGGCACGATCGAGCCTGAAAAGGAGATCAAGGTCAAATCGATTATTCCCGGCATCGTTCAAGAGGTCCTCTTCAAGGTCGGGGACAAGGTGAAAGCGGGAGACACCCTCTTCAAGATCTCACCTAATCCGACGCCCGTGGAATACGTGGAGACGAGGAGGGCCATAGAAGTGGCCCAGATCACTCTCTCCAAGCTCCTGGCAGACCGGCAGAGAAATCTCAAGCTGTTTGAACAATCGCTCATCTCCCAGTCGGAAATGGACGGCGTCGAGTCGGCTTACGACGACGCGAGCCTGAGGCACAAGATCGCCTTGGAGAGACTGGAGCTCATGGAAAAGGGACGCATCCGCATGGCCAACCGCGACATCGACTCGACCGTGAAATCGCCCACAACCGGCATGGTCCTTTCCCAGAGCATTTTCCAGGGCGATCCGGTGGTCCCCCTGACCAACTACCAGCCGGGGACGGAGCTCTGCTCGCTGGCCGATATGGGCAAGCTCCTCTTCAAGGGGACGGTTGACGAGATCGACGTCGGCAAGATCCGGATCGGCATGGCGGCCGATATCCAGATCGGCGCCCTGCCCGACAGCCGCATCATGGGCAAGGTAGAGCGCATCTTCCCCAAAGCCAAGAAGGAAGGCAACGCTACGCTTTTCGACATCGAGATCCTCGTCCCCGAAGCCGTTGACCGGCAGCTCCGGGCCGGCTACTCGGCTACAGCCACCATCACCGTCCGGGCCAAGGAAAACATCCTGACGCTCCCCGAGCGCCTGGTCCTTTTCGAGAACGGCAAGAAATTCGTTGAGGTGAAGAAGGGCGAGGCCGTCGAGAAAAGGGAGGTCCAGACGGGCCTCTCGGACGGATTAAATATCGAAATCACGGAGGGTCTGGCGGAGGACGACATGGTCGTAGAGCGGCCTCCTCGCGTGATCAAATGATCGCCATCTTTTTCCGCAACCTCGTCCGCGACCTGGTCCGCCAGCCCCTGCGGACGATCCTCACTCTCTCCGGTGTCGTCTGGGGGACCTTTTCCGTCGTTCTGCTCATCGCCTTCGGTGAGTCCGTCGGCAAGGCCCAGGCCAAGCGCTTTCACGGCATGGGAAACGGGATCGTGCTGATGTTCCCTTCCCGGACCACCCTCCCCTACCAGGGGTTCCAAAGAGGCAAACCGGTACGGGTCACCCCCGAGCAAGTGGAATCCCTTCCCGATAAGGTCGCGGGCATAGATATGCTAAGCCCGGAGTTCGTCAGGGGCCGCCGCATCCGCTACGGGAGACAGGAGTTCATGAGCACGGTGCGCGGGATCAACCCGTCCTTCGAACGGATGCGGAACACCATCCCCGCCAAGGGCCGTTACATCGACCCCCTGGACATGACGGAACGGAGGCGTGTTTGCTTCATCGGCAACGTCCTGGCCACCGATCTTTTCGCCGAGGAAGACCCCCTGGGAAAGCGGGTCATCATCGAGGGCGTTCCCTTCACCGTCGTCGGCGTCATGGCCAAGAAGGAGCAGAATTCGAATTATAACGGCCAGAGGGATGAAAACTGCGCCTTCATCCCCTGGACCACCTACACCGCGCTATACGGCGGCAAGTTCGTCTCGAACATCATCTTCCGCCCCCTGGACCTGGGCCGAAGCGCGGAGGTAACCCAGGGCATCAAAGAGCACCTGTCCAAGCTGATCGGCTTCGATCCCAAGGACCCTGACGCGATCAGCGTTTGGGACACGCTCGAAATGGAGAAATCCTTCACCACCTTTTTCCTCGCTTTCAATATCTTCCTGGGCGTCATCGGCTCCTTCACCCTCCTCGTGGGGGGCATCGGCGTGGCCTCGATCATGATGGTCGTCGTCGAGGAGCGGACCCGGGAGATCGGCATCAAACTGGCCGTAGGCGCCAGGCGCCGGACCATCCTATGGCAGTTCTTCAGCGAGACCCTGGTGATCATGCTCTTGGGCGGGCTCATCGGCTTCGCGCTATCCGCGGCCGTCATCCGCGTCGTCCAGACGCTGCCGGCCGAACAGGCCGCCATTTTTGTGGGGGTACCCCGGATGAGCCCTCTCGTTGTCGTGTCCGCGATCTTGACTCTGTTGGCCATAGGCACCGTGGCCGGGATGATCCCCGCCCGTAACGCGGCTTCCACCAACCCCATCCAGGCCTTGAGGAAGTGATATGAACCTGACCTTGCCGCGTTTTTTCCTCAATGAATTCCGCAAGCGACGGAAAAAGTCCGCTCTCATCACCTTCGCTCTCTTCTGGGGAACCCTATCCGTCCTCCTCCTTCTCGCCTTCGGCCGGGGCATGTCCTCCCAATTCAGGACGAGCTTCAGCGGCCTGGGCGAAAACCTGATCATGATCTTAGGGGGACAGACCTCGAAGGTGCACCAGGGACTTCCAAAAGGACGGCAGATACGAATGTCCCCGACCGACGTCCAATACCTCAAGGAGCGGATCCCGGAGATCGCCGTGATCGCTCCGGAATCCTACAACGGTTGGCCCGTATCCGCCCGGGGCAAGGAGATCAACCGCCAGGTTCACGGGACGACCGCCGAATTCGCCGACCTGAGGACCCAGATCCCCCAGCCTGGCGGCCGCTTCCTCAACCCGGACGACGTCGCCAAGGGCCGCAAGGTGGCCTTTATCGGATGGAAAGTAGCCCGGGATCTGTTCGGCGCGGAAGACCCGATCGGCCAAAAGATCGTCGTCAATCGCGTCCCCTTCACGGTCGTCGGTGTCCTGCAAAAAAAACTGCAGGATTCCATGTACAACGGGCCCGACGCCGACCAGGTCTACCTGCCGTTTTCCTCGTTCTCTCAGATCGACAGCCAGCGCTATCTCGACCGCATCCACATCCAGCCGCGGGAGATCGGGCTTTCTATGCTCGTCGAGGAGCGGGTCCGGGCGCTTCTCGGCCGCATGTACCGCTTCGACAGCGGAGACAAGTACGCCTTGAGCATCTGGAACACCATCGAGAACGCCAAGGAAGCAGGGGCCATCTTCAAGGGGATCGAGATCTTCCTGGGCATCATGGGCGCCCTGACGCTCCTCATCGGGGCCGTGGGCGTCACCAACCTGATGTATGCCATCGTCCGGGAGCGGACCCAGGAGATCGGCATTAAAATGGCCATCGGCGCCCGGCGGAGGGTCATCGTTCAGCAGTTCATCCTGGAGACGCTGTTCATCTTTCTGAAGGGGACATTCTGGGGATTCATCACGGCCTTCAACCTCGTCCACCTGGTCAGGCTCATCCCCATCAGCTACGAAGGGTTCGGCATCGAGGCTTACCTGCTGCGCCCGGTGTTTTCGCTGGAGATCTTCGGCATTTTCCTGGCCATCGTGGGAACCCTGGTTTTCCTGTCGGGCATCTTCCCGGCCGTGCGGGCCTCGCGGCTCAATCCCATCGAGGCGCTTCGCTATGAATAGAGGTGAGACCATGATCGAATTCCGCGGCATAAAAAAAGTATACCATATGGGCGGCCACGAGCTGGAGGCCCTCCGCGATGTCTCCCTAAATATCGGCAAAGGCGAGTTCGTCTCCATCATGGGTCCGTCGGGGTCCGGCAAGTCGACTCTCATGAACATCATCGGTTGTCTGGACACGCCGAGCGAAGGGGAATATTACCTGGAGGGACGGAACGTCGCCGGCCTCACTTTTGATCAACTGGCATCCATCCGGAACCGCATGCTCGGCTTCGTCTTTCAGAACTTCAACCTCCTCCCCTACGCCACGGCCTGGGAGAATGTCGAGTTGCCCCTTCTTTTTAACGGAAAGAACGCGAAAAAAAGGCGGGAACGGGTCGCCGAACTTCTTAAGGCGGTGGGACTTTTAGATTGGAAAGAGCACCGTCCGTCGGAACTTTCCGGCGGAGAACAGCAGCGCGTTGCGCTGGCTCGGGCCCTGGCCAACGACCCTCCCATCATCCTGGCCGACGAGCCGACGGGAAACCTCGACTCCCATAGCGGCGAAGAGATCATGGGCCTCCTCGGAAAACTATGGAAAGACGGGCGGACGATCGTCATGGTCACGCACGACGACCGGATCGCCGCCCACTCCGAGCGCACCATCCGCCTCTTCGACGGCCAAGTCGCCTAATTCGGGGACACAATACCAATTTCCGAATTAACGAATTTTCCAGGGGGAAATTGACTTGTTTTTTTAATTCGGAAACGGGTATCGTGTCCCCGATTTGTACAGAGGCCATCTGCATAAGGTGAGCCTTCAGGGGAACAAGATCGTCGCCATCCCGCCGGCTGAAGCCGTAGCCGAGATCAAGACGGTCGATCCCGAGCTCTACGACATCGCTAAGGTTTTCTTCGGGTGAGCTAGAGCACTGTATCGATCGTCGCGCCGCCGAGCACCGTGTTCCTGCTGTAGAATACGACCGCCTGCCCGGGCGTCATGGCCCGCTGAGCGCTTTCGAAATCGATCCGCACGCCGGACTTGCCGCGCGGCGTAATGATCGCTTTCTCCTCCGCGTGCTTATAACGGATCTTGACGCGCGCCCGAAGCGGCCCCTCGAGCTTCCCGCCCGCAACGATGGTCAATCCCGACGCCAGCAGGCTCTTCCCGCGCAGAGCCTCGTCCGGACCCGCAACGACAATATTCGATACGGCGTCGATCGCGATGACGTAGAGCGGCCGCGGCGCGGCGATACCCAGGCCGCGGCGTTGGCCGATCGTGAAGTTCCCGGTCCCGCGGTGCTCGCCGATGACGCGTCCGCTTAGATCCAAGATCGTGCCGGGGCGGAAGGCGCTCGGAATTCTCCTCTTGAGGAAGCCGGGATAATCGTCGTCGGGCACGAAGCAGATCTCCTGGCTCTCCGGCTTTTCGGCGACCGGAAGACCCATTTTCTTCGCCATCCGGCGGACCTCCGTCTTCGTGAATCCGCCGATCGGCATCAGCGTTCGGGCCAACTCTTTTTGGGTCAGTGAATAAAGAAAATACGACTGGTCCTTAGTCGCGTCTTTGCCTTTCTTGAGGAGAAAGAGGCCCGTCCGCGCGTCACGTTCGATCCGGGCGTAATGTCCCGTGGCGATTAAGCCGGCGCCGATCGCCCGCGCTTTTTTTATCAAGAGACCGAATTTGATGAACCGGTTGCAGCGGATGCAAGGATTCGGCGTCCGCCCCCGGACGTACTCCCCGCAAAAATCCGCGATCACCTTTTGCTCGAACGGGAGACGCATGTCGGCGACGAAATGCGGGATGCCCAAGACCACCGCGACCCTATGGGCGTCCTCGACGGCCAACCGGCCGCAGCAGCTCCGCAGTCCCTCCGAACGGCAGAACTTGGGCGGCAGATCGACAAGCCTCATCGTCACGCCCGTGACGTCGTATCCGGCCTTGACGAGCAGCGCCGCCGCGACGGAAGAGTCCACCCCCCCACTCATCGCGACCACGACCTTGCGCTTCTTTCCGGACATCGAAATTAGGATATGCCAAAAGCCTCAGCCTGTCCATATGACCGCGCCCCGCAGGCCCTCGAGGACGATCCGGATCTTTTCCTCGGCCGTGAACTTCCGTCGGGTCTGGCGCTTGATCTCCCGGAAAATCGATTCAGGTGAGTTTCTCTTTTTCCCGGTCATTCATTCCTCCTATCTTGGTTTTGTTAGCTGACGTTAAACAATCATGAGAAAGGCGGAGGCAAGCAGGCTTTTCCAGGGGTACGTTTTGAGAAAATGGCGCAGCGGCCGGTTCTTGAACGGGATGTACGTTTCAAGAAATACTGGGATTTGAGTCGTGCCCCATTCAAAGCAAGCGTAAGGGGGATCAAAGGATCCGGGGAGGGTTCGTCAGGATCCCTTTTCCAAGCGTTCAAGCTCGGCTTTGGCCTTTCTGATGCTGGTCTCGCTTTCGCCCCGGGAATTGTCCAGGTAAAGCTTGAAAACCTTCACAGCTTCTCGAAGATTGCCGCTCTTTTCATAAGCCACGGCCAGGTTGAAATAGCCGGTCGGCGTCGGTCGGACGGCCAAGCCCCGTTCAAGGAAAGAAATGGCCTGGTCATATTCGCCCAGGTAAGAATACGCGATGCCTGTGTATTGATAGAAGGCCTGTTCTTCAGGAAAATCGTCGCTCAATTTTTTATAGACTTCGATGGCTTCCCTCAATCGGCCGCCGGAAGCCAGATTCCCTGCATAGCTCATTCTCAGATACCGGCTTTCGGGTTCGACGGCGAGAGCCCGATCATAATAGGTGCGGGCCTCTTCCTTGTGACCCTCCGTATCCAAGATCCCGGCGCAAACGGTCAGGGCATCGACATTTCGGGGGTTCAGACTCAGAACCTTGTTCATGGTCTCAAAGGCTTCCCGGGGCCTGCCGGTGACCAGATGAGTATGACCCAGGCGGACCAGGAGGATCTCGGAATCCGGGATCCTGGCTATGCCCTCGTTCAGGGTCCTTATGGCCTGGTCGAACTTCCTCTGTCTTGCCTGAGCGATTGCCAGATTGACATAGCCGGCCGGCGAATCAGGGACGTCCTCCAGAACCTTGAGATAGACCTGCTCGGCCTCGGCATAGTTGTCCTCGAACTCATAAACCTGAGCCTGCTGGATCAGCTTGAGCAAAGGGATCTTTTCCTTCGGGTCAGGCAAGGCCGTTCCCCGTCCGGCCGGAGCAAAGTTCAGGTAACCCAGAGACCTAAGTCGTTCCTGGTCTTCGGGCCTGACGCCCGTCCGTTTGCCTGCCGACCTGTTGCCGGCGCTTGAACCGAGAAGCTCCTGTTCCAGCTTTTTTTTCATTTCGCCGGCCTTGCCGGCCGAAGAAGCAACCAGGTCTTCCCTTTCCCCAGGGTCATTCATCACGTCGTAAAGCTCAGGCCGCGGGGACTGGATATATTTCCAGCGCCCCGAGACCAGTCCGACGAGCTCCGACCAGCCGAAGTTCTCCCGGGGGTAAAAGGTCTCCACCAGGCTGTCGAGGTCCTTCCTGCTCTTGCCCCTGAGCCAGGGGACCAGGCTTTGACCCGTCATTCCCGCGGCTTCGTTCTTCAGGCCGATGATCTCCAGAATGGTCGGAGCGACATCGATCAGCCTGACCTGGTTTTCGATGACCTGAGCACGGGGGAAGACCTCGGGGTTATGGAAGATGAGCGGGACCCTGAGGGTTTCTTCGTACAGAAAGATCCCGTGACCCGTCTCCACCTTTTCGCCCAGCCCTTCGCCATGATCGCCGGCGACGACGACGATCGTCCTCTCCAGGATCCCTTTTTCCTTCAGCCGCTCCAGAACAGCGCCCACAAATTGATCCATATAAGCGATCTCGCCGTCGTAGGGATTCCGGTTAAATTCCTCTTTATACGGCGACGGCGGATCATAGGGCAGATGCGGGTCATAATAATGGACCCAGCCGAAGAACCTGTCCTTTCCGTTGTTTTCCATCCATCGGGAGAACCCGGCGAAGGTTTCCTCAGCCCGGCGCTCTGCGTTTTGGGTCTTGAACGGCGAGTCCGATCGGAACGTGTCGTCATACACGTCGAAGCCCCGGTCGATCCCGAACCGGGAATCCACCGAAAAGGCCGAGACGAAAGCCGCAGTGGAGTAACCCCGCCCCTTCAGGATCTCCGCCAGGGTCTTTATCCCGGAGGGGAGATCGTGGCCATTATTGCGGACCCCGTGCGTCACGGGATAGAGGCCGGTCATGATCGAAGCATGAGAGGGCAGGGTCAGCGGAGCCGGACAATAGGCCCGGGCGAACCGGATCCCCTCCCGGGCCAGCCTGTCGAGATTGGAGGTCTTGGCCGGCTTATAACCATAACAGCCAAGATGGTCGGCCCGGGTGGTGTCAAGGGTGATCAGCAGGATATTACAAGAAGGCGCGCCCGGCAGCTTGACCTTGTTCCTCCCGGGGCTAATGACAATAAAATATATTAGGATGCCCAGCCCCGCAGCCGTTCCGGCCAGCCCCCATAGGAATCTTAACTGGCCACGGGCGCTCAGCTTCTTGGCCTTTCGGTGAGCTTTCTTGCTTTTGCTCATAAATTCTAACGCCAGATCGGCGTCCGTCCGCGCTTCGGACCCTCTGCCTTTCGGGAAGCTTTCTTTTTCTTGCTCATAAATACCATCGCCGAATCGGCTTCCGCTTGCGACTTCGAGCCCTCAGCAGCTCTCCTCCTTTTGGGACCTGAGCCGCCAGGGATACGCCCTCGCCGGCCGCTTTTTTCCCTTCACGACCCGGGCCCCGACCTCGGTCTCAGGTTCGGACCGCATCGAATAATAAAAAGAGAGCCCGTCCTTCCCGGGAAGGACGGGCTCCGTAGAGATCAGATCCTGCGCGCTCCGCTTAGAATGAGAACTTGAGACCCAAGCGCGCGGACCAGGGGCCGAACCGGGTCTCCCACTTGCCGTATGCGGAATTCACATCGTTGGAATCCAGGACCATCGCTTTGTAGTCGCGGGCCAGAGTTCCGTCGAGGATCTGGGCATTGTCCACCCAGATCCCATCCAGGTTGAGGTCGCGGATCTTGCTCTGGATCGTTTTGGTGTTGGTCACGTTATTGAGCTGGAGGGTGATTGAGGCCCGGTATCTGTCGCCGATTTTGAAGGTATAATCCAGGTAGAGGTCGGCCCAGAAAGTGAAAGGCAGGCGGCCCATGTCGCCACGGTTCTCGATGAGCATCCACCTGTTGTTCATTTGGAGCCTGGTCGTCTCGGGGAATCCGCTCCGACCGTAACCGACGACGCCCACGGTCAGGCCGAACGGGAAGGAATAGGTCCCATAGGCCTTGAAGAAATGGGTCCTGTCTTGGGGCAAGGGGCCGTCGAGGTTCTTCCCCTTGGCATCGTACATGATGAACCAGTCGTCATAATACAGCTCGACGTTCGGGCCGAGGCGGCCGACGCCGGCATAGTCATACCCGACTTCGTCGGTGCTGGCCAGGCCCGAATAATTGCCGGAGATCCGGCTCCAGGTGTAATTGATCCCGCCCTGCCAGTTGTTGCTGAACCTTTTTTCCAGGGCGATATTCAGGCCGTAGTATTTCCGGGTCGCCTTCGGGGTCGGCCAGGTGTCACCGACGAACTTCCCGCCCTGGGCTTCCGGCAGGGACCAGCCGTAGCCGGGGTTGACGATCCAAAAGTTCTCCGTCAGGCTCCTGACGCCAGTAACGGGATCGGTCTCCCATGCGAGCGCTCCGACGTCCTCGATCGTCCGGAGCAGGCTCTTGTTCACGAACCGAACGGAAAGCGAGATATCCTCCATCAGCTTCTTCTCGCCGCCGAAGGAAATCTCCCTCTGGGCGGTCGGTTTCAGGTTCGGATCGACACGGCTGAACGACGGCGGCAGGAAGTCCAAGCTTCCGGCGTACGTGCCGCCTGCCTCCTGGCTGGCTTTATCGTCGAATTTGCCGCTCGCCGCGATTTGCGTCCAGTCCGGATTCTGAAGGGCGTAATAGTCCTGCTTACGCTTCCAGCCGCCGAAGGTCAGCTCGGCCATGTAGAGCTTCATGACGTCATAATAGATGCCGAAGCTTCCAAAGACCTTCAGGCTGGAATCCCCGAACACGTCATAGACAACGCCCAGCCGGGGGGCCAACATATCCGTCATGTCGAACTTGATGGGCTTGTCTTTGAAGTCCGCGTACGACGTGTCGGTGGTCATGGAAGGGATGTACTGGCTCTCGGCCCGGAGGCCGAAATTGATGGTCAGCCTGTTCTTGATGGTCCAGGAATCCTGGATGAAGGCCGAGTAGTTATTGGCGTGGATGTTCCACTTGCCTCCGTTGATGGGCTGGGTCCACGAACCCCTAACGTAATAATACCCATACTTGCCGTAATAGGGGCTGCTCGGGTCGGCGCCGACACCGATGGGATTGTCCAGACCATTATAGGTCCGCCCGGGGGCCAGGTAAACCCTGGGGTGAATGCTGGCCTGATCGTAATTCTCGTGAAGATAGGTATAGCCGAAGCCGGCCTTCAGCGCGTGCTCGCCCATAAAATTAAGGTAGTAGGAGACGTCCAGGTTGTTGCTGATCTTCTCTTCCAGATTCTTATTCAACACACGGAAGGTGTCCGCATTGGACCAGCCCGAGGAATGGATCAGCCCTGGATGGGCAATATAAAAAGGATCATTCGCGTAGGACGTGTTGGAAGCATTGAAATAGTAGGTGGATGCATCCGGGGGAACGATCTGGGGGTTGGTGGTATCCGTCTGGTGCCAGCCGCCCCTGTAGCTGATGAGCAGGTTGTTGCCGACGGAATAATCCGCGGTCAGCGCCGTGGTCCAGTTGGGATAGCTGTAGCCTTCCTTCCCGTATGCATAAAGATCGTTGGAGAAGCCTTGAATATCGGGGAGGGCCCCCCGGTACCTGCTGAAATTGTTGATGTAGCTTGCCGCCACGCGAAAGCCGGCGAACGGGGCGGCCGACAGCTTGAAGGACCCGTTGAGCTCGGTATTCTTATTCTTGAAGGTCGAGAAGGGCCCCTGCCTGTAGTTGAAATCCCGTTTGGCCGCCGTCTGATCGGAGATCGGGTTAATCGCCCCGAAAAACCACAGCTTGTCCTTGATGATGTAGCCGCCGAGGCTGATGACGCCCTCGTAACGGTTGTACTTATCCCGGTCCTTGCCGCCGTTGAAATAGAGGGTGTCGTTGTTGACGTATTCCCAGAGGGTGTAGTCGTCCAGGTTCTGTCGGATATAATCCCTGGCGGCGCCCCGCATCAGCTGGGAGTTGTTCTCATATAAGGTCATGAGGTCGCCGTGGAACTCGTTGCCGCCGGCCCTGGTGATGACGTTGATGACGCCGCCCATCG
>CAZSMW010000069.1:0-3837 GCA_964607985.1 uncultured Eubacteriales bacterium | reverse complement strand
ATTCATTGATAAACTGAATTCACTTATTAAAGGTTGGATGTTACTCAACCTTATATAAAAGGAGGGGAAAAAATGAAAACCCATAAATTCATTTGGATTCCGAGGGTGCTGGCCATCGTTTTTATCGTTTTTCTGACGCTCTTTGGTCTGGATGTCTTTTCCGGAGACGCCCCATTCCTGGAAAAATTGGGCGGCTTTTTCATTCATTCGATCCCATCAATGATCCTCCTGCTCATATTATTCATCTCTTGGAAAAAACCTCTCATTGGCGGATCTCTATTCATCCTGTTCAGTATCGCGTTCGCATTATATTTCCGGACATTTCGATCTCTTTCAACATTTTTATTATTGACGTTCCCGTTTCTTCTGGTCGGAATATTCTTCGTCGGGCTTGACCTGATAGCAAAAAAAAGCGAAAAGCCAGCTTAGGCGCCTGGGCAGGATAAATTCCCAGCGCGGTTTTGGCGATCTCGGTCATCGCTACGGCCATCCTCTCACGCTTCTTGACGATCTCCCATCGAGGGAAAGTCGAATTGACGCTTCCACGTTTATCTGATAATCTTGAACTACAATTGATTGAAGGGGTCAGAAGTGGCCATCAAGTGCCCGAAATGTCATTCTGAGAATCTCGAGACCAAGCAGTTCTGCGCTGATTGTGGGACGCAGCTTGTTCCCTCATCCAGGGAGATCTATCCAGAGGTTACAGAAACTCTTCAAACACCTATCCAAGAACTGACCACAGGCTCCGCCTTCGCCGGCCGCTACCAGGTGATCGAGGAGCTGGGCAAAGGGGGAATGGGCAGGGTTTATAAGGCTTTCGATACCAAGATCAAAGAAAAAGTCGCCCTGAAGCTCATCAAGCCCGAGGTCGCCTCGGATAAAGAGACGATTGAGCGGTTTAGCAATGAAATCCGCCTGGCCCGCAGGATCGGCCACCGGAATGTCTGCAAGATGTTCGATATCGGCGAAGCGGAAGGGGCCCATTTCATCACCATGGAATACGTCCATGGCGAAGACCTGAAGAGCATGATCCAGATGTCCGGGAGCCTGAGCCTGGGCATGCAGTTGAGCGTCGGGAAACAGGTCTGCGATGGGCTGGCCGAAGCCCATAGTCTTGGCGTTATCCACCGCGACCTCAAACCCCAGAACATCATGATCGATAAGCACGGGAACGCCAAGATCATGGATTTCGGGATTGCCCGGTCGGTCAAGGATAAAGGGATGACGGGCTCGGGGGTGATGATCGGCACGCCCGAGTACATGAGTCCGGAGCAGGCCGAAGCCAAAGAGGTCGACCATCGCTCTGATATCTATTCCCTGGGAGTCATTCTTTATGAAATGGCGACAAGCCACGTCCCTTTCACAGGGGAGACAGCCCTCAGCATTGCGATGAAGCACAAGGGGGAAATCCCCAAAAATCCAAAACAGCATAACCCTCTTATCCCCGACGACTTGAGCGGAGTCATCCTGAAATGCCTGGAAAAAGATAAAGCGAAGCGATATCAGAGCGCTTCCGACGTCCATTCCGAGCTCGAGAAGATCGAAAAAGGCATCCCGACCACAGAACGCGTCGTTCCCGAGAGGAAAACCATCACGTCGCGAGAGATCACCGTCCGGCTCCCGTCCAAGAAGATCTGGATTCCGGGAGCGGCCGTTCTCCTGGCGCTCGTCGCGTTCGCCGTCTGGCAGATCATTCCCGAGAAAGAAGGCGCTAAGCGCATGATCGCGGTCATCGGATTCAAGAACCAGACCGGCGACGCGGGGCTCGATTACCTCCGGGAGGCGATCCCCCACCTCCTCATCACGAGCCTCGAGCAGTCGAAGCGCTTGCGGGTCACGTCCTGGGAGAGAATGAAAGACCTCATCCGCAATTCCGGGAGGGACGCGGCCGCGATCTTTGACGAGGAGGCGGGCTTCGAGGTCTGCCGCAGAGAGGGTATCGAGGCCGTCGTCCTGGGGAGCTTCGTCAAGGCGGGAGAGACGTTCGCAACGGACGTCCAGGTCTTGGACGCCTCGAGCAAGCATATCCTCAAGAGCGCCTCGGCCAAGGGGGACGGCATCGCCAGCATCCTCAAATCCCAGATCGACGAGATCAGCCGGGCGATCCGCCGCGGCATCGCCCTCCCGCCCCTCAAGATCGAGGTGCCCGGCCGGAAGATCATCGATCTCACCACGAGCTCCATGGAAGCCTACAATTATTATCTGAAGGCCCGCGAAGCCTACGATAACTTCTTTTACGTGGACGCCAGAAAATTCGCGGAGAAAGCCGTCGCCGTCGATCCGACGTTCGCCCTCGTCTACTACGTCTTGTCAAAGGCGGCTGAAAAACTATTCGATATTCCCGCCCGCGACGCCGCCCTGGAGAAAGCCAAGACTTATTCCGCGAAGGCCACCGAAAAGGAGAGGCTGTTCATTGAGGCCGATTATATCGGCACCATCGAACGGGATACCGACAAGCGGCTCCGGCTCCTGAAAGAGCTCGTCACCAGGTATCCGGATGACAGGGACGCCCATTCTGAGCTCGGCCTCTTTTTCTTTTCCAAAGGCCGCTATCCAGAGGCCATCCTCGAGCTCGAAAAAGCTATCGCCATTGACCCAAGGTACGGTTTTGCTATCAATCAGGTCGGCTATGCATATGCCGGGACGGGAGATTTCGCCAAGGCGTCTCGATCGTTCGAGCGCTATGCCGAGTTGAATCCGGGGCTTCCCAATCCGGTCGATTCCATCGCCGAGATGAATCTGTTTTTGGGAGACCTGGACGCGGCCGCGGCGAAATATCGGGAGGCCTTGGTTATCAAACCGGACTTCTCCCCATCTTGCGCGGGGTTGGCCTACGTTTACGCCCTCAAGGAAGACTATGGAGAAGCCGGGCGCTGGCTGGAGGAGTTCGTCAAAAGGGCGCCGACGCCCCAGGCCAAAACGGAGGGACTCTGGCTCAATAATTTTTACGATTATTTCCTCGGCCGGCTCGACCGGTCGCTCACAGGCTTCCTCTCCCTCCGAAGCCAGGCAGAGAAATTCAAGTTTGGCCCCGGCGTTGCACTCGTGGACTGGATCACGGGATTCATCTACGCGGACAGGAGAGAATTCGACAAGTCCCGGGCGGCTTTCCAGAGTTGGGATGATTACGTAAAAGCCAATCCGTCATTTCTGGTCTTTAATGCGGCAGCACATAGTATTAGCTGCGGCTGGACCGAACTCAAGCAAGGCCGGCTGGAGGCGGCGAGGGCCCATCTCACAGAGGTCGAAAATCTTCTTCCCGGACTTGAACCGGCCGATCGGGAGGAAACGACGTTTCATTGGCTGCTTCTTGGTGCCGAGGCCGCCCTGGCCGGGAATTCGGTGGAGCAGGCGATCAGCGCCGGAGAAAAAATGGTATTCGGGATCATGTCGTCCGTGGACACGGCTAGCATGGCCAAATATAACCTCCCGTTCCTGAAGGACGTCCTGGCCCGAACCTACTGGAAAAAGGGCGATCTCGACAAGGCAGTCGCCGAATACGAGCGGCTGACGACCATCGACCCTAAGAACCGGCTCCGCATGCTCATTCCTCCGCTCTGCCACTACCGGCTGGGCCGGGTCCTCGAGCAGAAAGGCGAGAAGGACAAGGCCCGTCTCCAATACGAAAAGTTCCTCAAGTATTGGGCGGACGCGGACCCGACTTATTCCGAGCTCAATGACGCTCGGGCGCGGCTGGCCGCGCTCCGGCAAAAGCCCTAACATTCCCCAAAAAAATTCCCCTTCTCAAATCAGCTTTCCCGATGTGCCGGGAATCTATCGTCCTCGTCATCCGGGAGGAAGGGACTCCGGATCCAAAGGTCGGACCAAGACGCTGCA
>CAZSMW010000068.1:0-2280 GCA_964607985.1 uncultured Eubacteriales bacterium | reverse complement strand
CCGCTTCGGCCATCCTCCGCAGCTTTTCTTTATCGCCGAGGGCCGCTTTGACCACGGGCGCAAGCCCTCCGGCGGACGGTTCATAGAAGAAGCAGTGGACACCCTCTTCGAGCGGTCTGTGCCATATGATCCGGGGGCGATTGATGACCGGGACGGACCGGCAGGCGGAGGCTTCATAGTGCCGGAAACAATCCCAGCCGAATCCCTCGGGCGACCAGACCAGCCAGGCGCGGGCGCAGCGTTTGTAGAATTCTTTTCTGGGGAGCCGGGCGGGCGGCACGTCGACCTTGATCCCGAGCCGCGCAAGCTCGACAAGCTCGGGAAAGCCCCGGCGCCGTATCTCGGAGTTCATCCTCCCGGCGAAGAAGACGTCCGTCGTTTTTCCCATCGGCCTTTCCGGGGCATCGGCCAGCCTTTCATGGGGAAGTCCGAGCGATGTCGGGATCAGCTTGTGCTGATTCTGGCGATAGAGCCGGCTTTGCAGGGCGGAGTCGGCCGAGTCGAACCATGGGGTCGTACCCAGCAAGAGCTCTTCCCGGGCGACGGGGAGCTCGCGCTTGAAATACCACGAGGCGCGTTTCAGCAGGTGATGGTTGTGCTGGGGGATCGGCGTTCGGTCTCCGTAGTCCAGGACGGCCAAAGGGGCCGATCCCGTGAGCATGGGATGGCGGAGGAGGAGGTGGAAGAGAAGCCTTCTCGCCAGGGCCTCGCGCGTCCGGGCCTCTCTCCAGGGAGGCAGGACCGGAGGATAGCAAAAGACAAGGTCATAGGCTCCGGAAGCCAGGCTATGCCGGAGCTGACGGACCTTTGCGAAGGAAAGCGGTTCGCAGTCCGAGAGCGGGACGTCGCTGATCCGTTTTCCCGACCAGATGAGAGTCGTTTGTTCCGGCAATCCGCGCTTGAACAGGGAGAAAATGCCCAATTCGAGGATCCGCGGCTTTTGGTCGAGGGCCGGGGGTCGGGGTTCAGTCGCCACGGATGGATACTCTGAATACGGTTATTATCACAGCCCATAGGGCCGGTCAATCGCAGGAGGTGGCGCTTTTCAGGCCGGCCGCTCCCGGAGATCGGTCGAGGCGACATAGACGCCTCGGGACCCCTTGGTGATCAGGACGGCCTCCAGGCCGATGGCCAAAAGGGCATCGGCGGCGGCGGGGAGGTCCTTCTCATGGTCGATCCGGATGCCGGTGAGGAACTCGGTCTCGGTTTCGTTGGGCGTCAATATGGAGACATGGTGGAGGATGGTCTCTCCCGGGCGCGGCAGGCGGGGGGCCTTGATGGTCATGTCGGTGTTCGAACTCCCGACGATCACGATCCTTGGAGCCGACCTGATTGTTGCCATGATCTCGCTTCCCGGAAGTCTCCCGTTCGATCCGACCCGATTATAGCCGGGTCCATGCCGATTGGCAACCAGAATGCCCGGATGGAACGCCGTCCCGGTTTTCTTCCCCCGATCGGCCCGGGAGGGGGTATCCCCCGGAGTCGGTGTCATCGCTTGAGAAGAAAGAATCCTATCGGCAATCTACGGCTGTTTGCTTTTTCCCTTTTCGTGTGATATTCATCTCGGCTAGGGGATTATGAAGAGGCAAGTTGTTGTCCTCATGGCTTTGGGTTGGATGGGACAGTTTGCTTTATCCGCCCAGCCTGTGTCGGGGTCGCTCCAGATCGAACACGCGCCTGTCGTGTCCTACCGGGTGGGGGAGAGCCTGATCATCGCCGCCCGGGCCCCGGGAGCCAGGGGGATGAGGATCCTTTTCCGCTTCCCGGGCGTTGACGAGTTCCAGGTCCGGAAGATGAGCCAGGACGAAAGCGGCGAATTCTCGTTCGCCTTCGACTCCCGGGAGGTCACGGGAGCGTCCTTCTCTTATTACGTCGAGGCCGAGCGCAAAGGCGCGCGCGCGCTCCTTCCGGCCGGAGCCCCATCCTCGTACTACACGGCCACCGGTGAAGGCGGCCCGCCTCCCGAGGTCCCGGGCGACCTGCCTTCTCCGACGCCGGCCGAAGGCAAAGTGACCTGGCCCGTCTCCCTGACCGGGACCACGCAGGCCGTCATTTACGAGAAGGACGAGTCGGCCACCCCCAAGGACCTTCCGGTTGCCGGGAACGTCCGCCTCGCGGCAAACTACCGGAAGGGGGATACGAACGTCGTTTTCGACAGCACTTTCAACTACTCCAATACTCCCGTCCAGGGCGAGAAGGACATCGACCTCTCCAACATGGCCGTATCCGTCTCCCACGACCAGCACTCGCTCACGGCGGGCGACGTCAACATCACCGAGT
>CAZSMW010000067.1:0-25408 GCA_964607985.1 uncultured Eubacteriales bacterium | reverse complement strand
GGGCATTGTTTTGTAGATGGGGATCGCTTTTTCCAAGATCCAGGGCTCGGCAGAGAAGCTTTTCAACACCTCTCCTTTGTAGCTGTAAGCGGTGCAGATCCTCACCTCGTCCATCTCCTCGAGGACGTCCGGTTTGGTCAGGGCGATCCGGTCGATGCCGTTGACGCGGCAGGCATAACGGACGGCCGGAGCGTCGAACCAGCCGCAGCGTCGCGGCCTCCCTGTCGTGGCCCCGAATTCATCGCCCCGGGCAGCGAGTTTTTTCCCACGCTCATCGGCAAGCTCGGTGGGAAATGGCCCGCTCCCGACCCGGGTCGTGTAAGCCTTGGTGATGCCCAAGATGGAATGTATCGACTTCGGCCCGACCCCGAGACCGGTGCAGACGCCGCCGGCCGTCGAGCTCGATGAGGTGACGAAGGGATAGGTCCCATGGTCGAGGTCGAGCAGAACGCCCTGGGCGCCCTCGAAAAGCACCCGTTTCCCCTTTTTCATCTCTTCGTCGAGGAAAAGAGAGACGTCCCGAATGTAGGGCGCCATGCGGGATGCGTATCCCGCATATTCTTCGTAGATCTTTCCTCCGTCGAGAGGAGCGATCCCATAGGCCGCGAACAGTCTGTTCTTGACCTCCAGGTTCTCTCGGATCTTTTCCCTGAGGACGGCAAGGTCGACGAGGTCCCCGGCCCGGACGCCCCAGCGGGCGGCTTTGTCTTCATAAGCCGGTCCGATTCCCCGGCAGGTCGTGCCGATCTTCTTTTCGCCCCGGCCTTCCTCGGAGATCTTTTCCATGATCGGATGATAGGGCATGATCAGGTGGGCGTTGCGGCTGATGACGATCCGGCTGCTGTCCACGGCAATTCCACGGATCTCCAGGTCCCCGATCTCCCGGAAGAGGGCTTCAGGCGAGACGACCAGCCCGTTCCCGATGACGCACGTCTTTCCCGGATGGAGGACCCCCGAAGGGATGAGGTGGAGGACGACCTTATTCCCATTGACGCATACCGTGTGCCCGGCATTGTGGCCGCCCTGGTAGCGGGCGACGATGTCAAAAGCAGGGGTCAGGAGGTCGACGATCTTGCCCTTGCCTTCATCTCCCCACTGCGTGCCGAGAACGAGCAGATTCGCCATGGTTGTCCTTCTTTCGTTTCAAAAGCTGAAGGCCGCCTGGATCTGGACGATGTTGTTCCGGAGGGCATGGCCTTTCTCCTTGTTCATGTCATACTCGGCCTTGACGAGGAAGGTCGGGCTCATGAAAAAGCGGAGGCCGAACGCCCAACGGCTCCTTAAGCCGAGAGTTTCCGGGCCTTCTTCGGAAACCAGAAGCCGGGCGCCGGGCGACGATTCGCCGCGGTTCAATCGCTGGAAGCTCACGACCGGCTGGAGCTTCCCGAAATTGAGGGCCATCAAAACAAAATACCCGTCGGACCTCCCATCCGGGGCCCCGGCCGGGTTCTTCCAGACCGCCTTCGTGAATTCGCCGCGGACCTCGTAGTCGTTCGAGATCCAGGTCAAGTCGGCGCCTTCGAGAGTCAAACGGAGCGTGTTCGTTTCGTCATACTTGCCGGAATAATAGGAGACCCCGACTTCGAACCCTTGCCCGGCGATGAAGCCGAGCCGGCCGCCCTTACCCTTGTCTTTGTTGTTATCTTTGAAAAGCTGGCCGGCCGCCGCCCCGTCCTTTTCGCCCAGGCCATTGCCGAGGTAGGCCGCGTAGCGCAGAAACCCCATCCGCCCCCGGACGACGAGGCCGATGTCGCGCCAGCTCGACGGGGTGACGCCCGCAAGATTAAGCGGGGCCCGGACGAGCGCGGTCTGGTGGGGCCGGTTGGATTCGTTATACTTTCCGAAGGGCACAAGGAAGAGCCCGAGCCTGAAATCGCTCTCGACGGCAAGCTTGAATCCGACCGAGGCCTGTTCCATTTCCAGCTTCGACTCGCTTTTCAGACCCATCTCAAACATGAAGTCGAACTTCTCACCGAGATCCCCCGCGAAAAAAAGCCCGCCCCTGAGGTTCTGGAAACTGCCCTGGCTCGCGCCGCTCTGCGCCTGGCCCTTAATGAACTCGAAGGAAAGATAGCCCCCCGGCTTGGTCTCTCCCTTCAGCGCGAGAGGGACCGCGATGAGTACGCATAGAACGATGACTCTTGTTTTCATAGGCTCGAAAAGTCGAAATCGTCTTCGAGGAGGGAGGCTTTCCATTTGTCGATGTTCTTCCCGGAGGCGGCCAGCCGGGTGATCTCCACGGCCCCCTTCCTTGTGCCCATCCAGACAGCCCCCGCCAGGGTCCCGTTCTTTAAAACGATCTTCTTGTAGATCCCTGTTTCGGCGGCCTCCCGGACCAGCACCTCAAAACCCTCGCCCTCGGGATTGACGAGGCCAACGGAGGTTACGAGGACACCCGCGACCTTGAGCTGGTTCGAAGTCACCGTCCCCCCGTACATCTTCTCGGGGCTCAACATGTTGAAGGCGGCCACTCGCGCCTGGTCGAAGGACGCGGGGATGATGCCGTAGACCCGGTCCCGGTGTTGGGCGACGTCGCCAGCCGCGAAAATGCCCGGACGGCTCGTCTCGAGGAGATCGTTAACTACGATTCCGCGGTCGACGACGATCCCGGCCTCCTTCGCCACGGAGAGGTTAGGTTTGACGCCGGCGGCCACGACGATCATGTCGGCCGCGGCCTCGCCCCCGTCTTTGAATTTCAACCCGGCGGCCTCCCCGGCCCCCGTGATCTCCTCCGTTGCGACGCCCAGGCGGACCTCGATCCCCAACTTTTCGATCTGGGTCTTCAGAATCCCGGCCCCGCGGACGTCCATCTGTCTGGGCAGGAGGCGGTCGAAAAATTCGTTCACCGTGACCGAAGCTCCTCTCGCCTTGAGGGCGCGGGCAATCTCCAAGCCCAGGAGACCACCGCCGAGGACGGCGACCCTCGGGTGGTCCTTCAGGTATTCGAGGATCGCGAGGGCGTCGTCCAGAGTCCTGAGGACGAAAACGCCCTTTTTCTCCGCGCCCTTCATCGGCGGGATGAAAGCCGAGGATCCATTGGCTAGAAGAAGCCGGTCGAAAGCCGATGTGCGGCCATCCCGTGTCTCCACCTTCCCCGCCCCGACGTCGATCCGGATCACAGGCTCGCCGGTGCGGATAACGATGTTTTGCCGTTCTTCCCAGTGCTCGGGAAAGGCGAACAGCTTCTCGCTGGGAATGTTCCCGGCAATGAACTCGATGAGGTTGGGCCGGGGATAATACGGATATCGTTCCTCGGCGAAGACCTCGATCTCGATGGACGGATCGAGTTCCCGGAGGCTCTTAGCGGCCATGGTCCCGGCCAGGCCGTTCCCGACGATCACGGCTCTCATGGCAAGTCCCTCCTTCCCCGCCGCCGGATCATGAAACCTTTTGGAAGAATTCTTTGCTGACCCCGCACTGGGGGCAGACACAGTCTTCCGGCAGGTCTTCGAAGCGCGTCCCGGGCTGGAACCCGCTGCCGGGGTCACCAACTCCCGGATCATAGATGTATCCGCAGGCCGTGCATTCCCATTTTTCCATCGTTTTCCTCCTCCTTATATAATAAGGTTTCTCAATCCTCGCCCAGGACGTGCCTTTCATATTCGGATTCGAGCCTGAGCTTGTGCGTCTTTTCCTGTCCCGCGAGGAACTCGAAGAGTTTCCGATGCCGGTTCTTGGTCGCCCTCAGGGCCAGAGCGGAATAGAGCTGGGCGGCCTTGTGCTCCTTCCTCGCGGCGAAGATGAGAAGATCCTGGAATCCCATGTCAGGGTGCGGCGGCTCCGCGATGAGATAGTCGCTGATCCTGAGGTCGGCGACATTCGCCGGCTCCTGGTCCACGGTCGGGCCCTCGGCCAGCTCCAGGAGGAGTTTTTTATGGTTCTCCTCTTCGTCCATGAGCTCGCCGAGAAACTTTTTCAATCCCGGGGTTCTGGCCGTCGCGATCATCGTCCCGTAGGCCGCAGCCGCCTCTTCCTCTTTCTTGATGGCGAACGCCAGGATGTCGTCGATCGTCCGGAATCGTTCTTCGTCCTTGATTTCAGTCAATTGGAACCTCCTTCTCCGGCGCGTTCATTATAATAAAAAACGAACGGCTGTCAAACGCCAAGGAGCATCCCAAAATTGCCGATAAAATTCTTCGGTTTCAAGCAATGACACCGACTCCTGTAATACCCGGAATTCCGACTCATGCCCTATCGGCAATTTCGAGGAGCATCAGCTTTTCCTTGACCAGCGAGTTGCGTTTGACGGGCTTGTCGTTCTTGATGGCAATGTGAAGGGCCTTGTAGGAGCCAACGATGACGCTTAGCTTTTTGGCCCGCGTCAGGGCTGTATAAAAAAGGTTTCTCTGGAGCATGATGAAGTGCTGCGTCAGGAGCGGCATGACGACGGCCTGGTATTCGCTGCCTTGGGCCTTATGGACGGAAACGGCATAGGCCAGGGTGATGTCGTTCAGGTCGTCCTTCTCGTAGACGACCGGGCGGCCCTCGAACTCGGCGATGATCCTGAACCTCGGCTTGTCCAGGTGGACGATCGTCCCGATGTCGCCGTTGAAGGTCTCCTTCTCGTAATCGTTCCGGACCTGCATGATCTTGTCCCTAACCCGGAACTCACGGCTTCCCACATTGAGCCCTTCCTGGAGGGGATTCAGTCTCTGCTGGAGCTCCTGGTTAAGGTTGTCGACACCGACCAGTCCCTTGTACATGGGGCTGATGACCTGGATCTGGGGAGACAGGGCGGGGATGCGGAGCCAGCGCGGGATCCTCGTCTGGCAGAGCCCGAGGATAATCTCGAACGCTTTCCGGTCGTCCTCCTCGTGGATGAAGTAGAAATCCGATCCCTGCTCTCCCTTTGGGGGAAAGACCAACCCCTCGCCGCGGTTGATCCTGTGGGCGTTGAGGACGATGTAGCTCTCCTTCTCCTGGCGGAAGATCTCGTCCAGCCTGACGACCGTCACGATCCCCGATTCGATGATGTCCCGGAGGAGCGTTCCCGGGCCGACCGAGGGCAGCTGGTCCTTGTCCCCGACGAAGACGAGCCTCATCGAGACGGGCACAGCCTTGAGGAGGTGGTGCATGAGGGACAGGTCCACCATGGAGAACTCGTCGATGATGAGCTCCTCGCCGCTGAGAAGGCACTTTTCCCCCCGCCGAAAGGTCCCCTTCTTGGGCTGGAATTCGAGGACGCGGTGAATGGTCCGGGCTTCCCGTCCCGTGGTTTCGGTGAGCCTCTTGGCAGCCCGGCCGGTGGGCGCCGCGAGAAGGACCTCTCGTCCCCACTTGTTGAAGATCTCGACCACGGCCTTTATGATGGTCGTCTTGCCGGTGCCCGGGCCGCCCGTGATCACCAGGACCTTCTTTTGAAAACACTCCTTGATGGCCAGCCTTTGCATGGGAGAAAAACAGATCCCGAGTTTCTGCTCGACCTCCGAGACGGCAGAGTCCAGGTCGAACGGCGGGCTGCCGCAGGAAACCGCGGCCAACTTGTGAAGGGCTCGGACCACCTCTTCCTGGGCCAGGTGGAAGGATGGCCGGTAGAGCGCCGAATCGGAGGCGATGGGCTCCCGGACAAGCATCTTCTTCCCGGCCAGGGCCGCGATCGCTTTGTCGACCTTTTCATCGTCCGCGGCCAGCTCCTCCAGGCACTTGGCCCGGACCTCGCTCTCCAGAGAGAAGACGTGTCCCTGCTCGTTGTCCTTTTCCAAGACGTAGAGGACGTAGGCTTTGACCCTCTCCGGAGAACCCGGGTCCATCCCGAGCTTCAAGGCGAGCTGATCGGCGGTCTTGAATCCGACGCCCCAGATGTCCAAACTGAGCTGATAGGGATTGCTCTTGAGGACATGAAAGGACCTCTCACCGTACTGGCGATAGATCCGGGTGGCCAGGTTGGTGGAGACCTGGTGCTCCTGGAGGAAGATGATCAGGTCGCGGATGTCCTGGTGCTCTTCCCAGGACTTCCGGATCTCCCGGAACTTGACCGGTCCGATACCCTCGACCTTCTTCAGCTTTTCGGGTTTCAAGGTCAGGATGTCGATCGTCTCCGTTCCGAATTTCATGAGGATCCTTTTGGCCAGGACGGGACCGATCCCTTTGATCAGGCCGGAGGCAAGGAATTTTTCGATGCCGCCTGCGGAGGCCGGAAGGGCCAGGGCGAAGCTCTCCACGTGGAACTGCTTCCCGAACTTGGGATTGACCTCCCATTTCCCCTTGAGTTTCAGGACCTCACCGGGGGACAGCGGCGGGAACGACCCGACGATGGTCACAGGCTTCCCCTCGCCGGCTGCGAAACGGCAGACGGTGTAGCCGTTGTCGGGATTGTAGTAGACGATCTGCTCGACAGTGCCTTCCAGTTGGTCCATGATAGTTTGGATTTATCTTAATGCATTAAAGCAAGCTAGGCAAGCTGGCCTGTCTAGCCTGCATGTGTTTGACCCTCGCCGGGTTTCGTGCTACTTATTCGTTCGTGAAATTCCTCAAGGTCTTGGCGAACTCGACGATCAGCGGGCTGTTCTTTGCCGGCCTCCTGGCCCTGCTCACCCTGGACATCAACATCAACCTGCCCTTCAAGGCCGCGGCCTTCGGCCAACTCGCCCTCGCTTTGGCCCTGCCATACGGAACGATCGTCCTCGTAACGGTCCTTTCCCTCTTCTTCATCGTCCAATTCTTCACCGGGAAGAGGTTCGCGATCAAGGCGGTCTCACCATCATTCTTAGCCGTGAGCTTCGCCCTCCTCATCATCGTCTTCCTCCTCATCCTCTGGGGAAACATGTCATACTTCCGGTCCTTCCTGGACACCGGGACCTTGGGACGGCTCAGGGCCCAGGCCATCATCCTGGCCACCCTTGCGACCCTTGCAGGCGCAGCCCTCTACGCGGCCCGCAGGTATAAGAAGAAGGTCTTCCCGCTCACCGCCTATTTCCTGGTCTTCGCCCTGGGATCAATGTTCGCCGTCGGCCAAAGGGCCAAGTATCCGGCGGGTGAGACGGATGCCAGGACGGGCCGGCTAGAGGCCAGGAAGATCGACAGGAACGTGATCCTGGTCGGCCTCGACGGCCTGAGCCTGGACTTCATCTTTCCCCTGATCGCGGAGGGCAAGTTGCCGAACTTCTCCTGGCTCGTGGAGAACGGAACCTGGGGAAGACTCGAGACCACTTCGCCGACCGAGTCCTTCATCCTCAACCACTCGCTCATGACCGGCAAACTCCCCGCCAAGCATCGCCAGTTGTCCTTCAACTCCTACCGGCTCTTTTACGGGAAATACCGGTTGGACGTGACGCCCCGCTTCATCCTCTTCAGGCAGATGGTCCGGCTCGGCCTCCTGAAGGCCCTTCCCGGCTCTCCCCCCCGCGCGGCCAAGAACCTGGTCTTCATAATCGAGGCCAACGGTTCGAGCGCCTTCAATCCGGACTCCCCGGTCCGGGCGTCGCGGGAAAAGCACGACCACCGGGCGGAAAAGGCCTTTAGCCTCGCCTTCAAGGTCGAGCCGTCGGAAAGGAACCGCTTGTTAGACCTGGCCCGCGACGCCTTCACCGAGGATTGGGAGCTCGAGGATTCGGCCTTCGCGGAGAAGAGCAGGAGGCAGCCGGGGTTCTTCCACCTCCTGCTCGATGGGCTGAATACGGTCGAGGCCTATTTTTATAAATATAGCAATCCCGGGCAATTCGGCAACATCAACCAGGAGGAGATCAACCGATACGGACAGGTGATCTCCCGGTACTATGAGTATTACGACCAGATCATCGGCAAGTACCTCGCCTCCCTCAAGGACAACGAGCTGCTCGTCGTCTATTCCTCATTCGGAGTGGAGCCCCTGCCGCTTTGGAAACGGTTTGTGGAATGGATCCTCGGGAACCCGGACGTCTCAGCCTACCACGAGGACACCCCGGCCGGCGTCGTCTTTTTTTACGGCAAAGGGATTGAGAAGCGGAACACCGCGGAGGGAATGAAGATCGTGGACATCGCGCCGACCATCCTCTATTACCTCGGGCTTCCCGTGGGCAAGGACATGGACGGTATCGTCCAGAGCCCGGTCTTCGTCCGGGAGTTCACGGCCGAGAACCCTATTTTCTACATCGGGTCGTATGAAGAGATCGAAATTAATAGCCGTTAAGCGGGTTAAGTAACTTATTATTCATCGCCCGGGTAACATCGCCGCATGGCGAAGCCGGGATCAGCTGACGCGTTGACCGTAACGGGATAACGAGCCAAAGAAAATCAGCGGATGACCTTGAACATGCGGGTCCAGCGGGCCTTGGGGAGGAAGCTGACAAACTTCTTGAGCTTATCCCGGAGGCCGGTTTTCTGCCAAGCGTCCCGCTCGGCCTTATAGGAGAAGTAGATGACCCACGGCCGCCCTTTGATGTTGTCCAAAGGGAGGAAGCTCCAGTAGCGGCTGTCCGCGCTGTTGTCCCGGTTGTCACCCATGACAAAGGCGTGGCCCGGAGGGACGACGACGGGCCCGAAATTGTCGCGGATGAGGTCGTCATAGTGATAAGAATCGTTCTTTGAGTAAACCTGGCTGTCGTTGTGGACCTTGTAGGGTTCGGACAGAGGCTGCTCATTGATATAGACCTGCTTGTCCCGGATCTCGATCTTCTCCCCTTCCAGGGCGATGATCCGCTTGACGAAGTCCTTGTTGAGCTCCCGGGGATATTTGAAGACAACGATGTCCTTCCTTTCGATCGTCTTCCCCGGGAGGACCTTGGCCTCGAAAGGAAAGACCGGCCGGGCATAAGCCAGTTTGTTGACGAGAAGGAAGTCGCCGATGAGGAGCGTGGGCTCCATGGACCCCGTGGGGATCTGGAACGCCTGGACGACGAAGGTCATTACGAAGAAGACGAAAACGGCCGTCTCGGCGATGAGTTCAAAGTACTCCCTGAAAACGCCCTTGTCCCGCTTCTTCTCTTTTTTGGCCATGATGTTCCGTATCAAACGAAGCGCTAATATAGCCCAATTGCACGAATTCATCAAGTTAAGATATGAATTTTCGGTTTTCTTACTTTTGTTGCGGGTGGCTGAACAGATGGGATGAGGCCGAAACGGCCTTGGAGGGCCGTGATGGGAGGGCATGGGGAAGAGCTGCAGCGACCATGCGGAGATCAGCCTGAGACGAGTGTCCGACGAGGGAAGCCGCAGGCCTCCGACGGCCTAAGGCTCCGAGGATGGGTTTCCTCTTGACATCACGGCCATCGAGGGCCGTCCCGTCCACGCAATTGACCCAGCCCGCACTAAAGGGAAGAAAACCGAATTTTCGGCAAAGTTTCATCATCTTGACACAAAATAGGTTTCGGGCTTTACTAGGGCCATGAACATCATCCTTTTCGGGTACCCGAGGACGGGAAAGACGACCCTCTTCAACCTCCTCACCGGAGCCGGGATAGAGGTCAGGGATTACGAGGACGGAAAAAAAGAACCCAACGTCCGGACCTGCGGCCTTCCCGACCCCCGTTTGGATGGACTCGCGGCCCTCCATCCCGAAAAAAAGAAGGTCGCGGCCCCTGTGGACATTACGGATTTGGCGGGGATCTCCTACGGCGACGTCAAGGACAGCGCTTACCTCGGCCACCTCCGCAGGGCCGACGGCCTCGTTCATGTTGTCCGGGGGTTCAGCGACGAGCGGGCCGCCCACCCCAAAGGAAAGATCAGCCCGGCGGACGATATCCGCGTCATGGAAGAGGAGCTCGTCCTCTCTGACCTCATCATGGTAAATGCCCGGATCGAAAAGCTCGAAAAGGACTTGAAGAAGATGAAGGACCCGGACGGTGAAAAGGAGAAAGAGGTCCTGGAGAGACTGCGCCCTTTTCTGGAAGAAGGGAACGGGGTTCGCGATTTTCCTCTTTCTCCCTCCGAAGAAAAGTCCCTGCGAAGCTTCGCCTTCCTGAGTCAGAAACCGCTCCTCAACATGATCAACCTGGATGAAAGGGACGCTGCCCGGCTGGAGGCCCCCGGCGAGATCTTCGGTCCTGGACCGAAGGCCGCTCGGACCCTGGCCTTCTGCGGCCGGATCGAGAGCGAGATCCTGGAGCTCGGGGACGAAGAAAAGGAGCTCTTCATGTCCGGCTACGGGATCACGGAACCGAGCGCCGCCAGGTTCTTCCGGCAGGTCCCCTTTTTCCTGGGCCTGCTGACGTTCTTCACGATCGGAAAGGAGGAGGTCCGCGCCTGGACGGTGCGGCGGGGCTCGACGGCCGTGAAAGCGGCCGGGGCCATCCATTCCGACATCGAGAAGGGTTTCATCCGGGCCGAAGTGGTCCCCTGCGAGGAGGTCCTCCGGCTCGGCCCGCTCCAGAAGGCCAGAGATGTCGGCGCCATTCGACTCGAGGGAAAGGATTATGTCGTCCGCGACGGGGACGTCATCTATTTCCGATTCACCCAATGACGAAATCGTTCACGGTCACCTCCCGCGCCGCCGGCTCCTCGGCAAGGGCGGGTCTCCTCGCTACCGCCCACGGGACGGTGGAGACGCCGGCCTTCATGCCCGTGGCCAGCCAGGGCGCGGTCAAGGGACTGACCCACGAGGTCCTTGAGGGAATGGGCGCCCAGATCATCCTCGTCAACTCGTACCACCTCTACCTCCGGCCGGGAGCGGACGCCATCGAGAGGCTTGGCGGCGTCCACTCTTTCATCTCCTGGCAAAAGCCCATCCTCTCCGACAGCGGCGGCTTCCAGATCTACAGCCTCTCCCCTCTCGTCAAGGTCAGCGAGGACGGAGTCCGGTTCTCTTCCCACCTCGATGGAACGAAGATCTTCCTGACCCCGGAGGACGTCGTGGACATTCAGAGGAAGCTGGGGACAGACGTCATGATGTGCTTGGACACGTTCCCTTCCTACCCCGCGACCGTGGATGCGATGAAGGAAGCCGTGGGCTTGACGACGCGCTGGGCGTCCCGCGCCAAGCGGCACTTCGACACCAGGGAGTCCGCCCAACACCTATGGGGTATCAGCCAGGGAGGGGTGTTTTGGGACCAGCGGGAAAAATGCATTTCCGCCCTCCTGGATCTGGACTTCGACGGGTATGCATTCGGAGGCCTCGGCCTGGGCGAGCCAAAATCCCAGCTCTTTGAGGTCCTCGAAAGGGGCGGCGCCCTCCTGCCCCAAGATAAGCCCCGTTACTTGATGGGCATGGGGTACATCGAAGACATCCTAGAGGCTGTCGACCGGGGAGTGGACATTTTTGACTGCGTCCTCCCGACGCGAAACGCCCGGAACGGGACGCTTTTCACCAGCCGGGGGAGGGTATCCATCAAGAACGTCAAGTACGCTGAGGACAGGAGGCCCCTGGACGAGGCCTGTTCCTGCTACACCTGCCACAACTTTAGCCGGGCCTACCTCCGCCACCTCTTCGAACGCGGAGAGATCGCATCCGCTGTCCTCAATACCATCCACAATCTCCACTATTATCTTGACATTTTCAGCCAAATCAGGCAAGCTGTTTCATTAAACTCTTTCAATCTTTTAAAAAGGAAGATAATAAAATGATGTTCATGAGCCTTTTTATGTCCGCCCAACAGGGCGCTGCAGGTCAGGTCCCCAGGGGGAACATGTTGACGGCCCTTCTCCCGTTCGTGGCCGTCTTCGCCATCTTCTATCTGCTGATCATCCTGCCCCAGCGGAAGAAACAAAAAAAACACCAGAACACGGTGAATAACCTCAAGCCTGGCGATCGTATCATCACCACCGGCGGCATCTTCGGCACGGTCATGGGCGTCCAGCCGGACCGGATCGAACTCAAGGTTTCGGCTAACGTGAAGATCGACATCACCAAGAGCGCCGTCGGAGCCGTCCTAGGCGCCGAAGGAATGGAAAAAACCTAGTAAGGGGCAGGCAGTACGGCCGCCGGTCCATCATCGCAACCAGGGGAAACACCACTCGAGAGCAGAGGTAACATGAGAAAAGGATTGCAGTGGAAACTTATTTTGACGTTGGCCGTCCTGGGCCTTTCGATCTTCCTGGCTTATCCCCCCAAGGACAAGATCAAACTGGGCTTGGACCTCAAAGGCGGCATCCACCTGGTCCTCCAGGTCATCACGGAGGACGCCATCAACGTCGAAACAGACCAGGAGATCATCCGTTTCCAGGAGCTGTTCAAGAAGAATGCCATCACCGTCGCGACGGCGACCAAGGATCGGCCCGGCCGGTTCATCTTCACGGGGACGAGCGCCGGCCAGGAGGGGAAAACGCGGGACCTCATCGATCAATACACGAGGGACTGGGATTATTCCTTCACGGGCGACAAGTTGACCTTTACGATTAAGGCGCTGGTCACCCGGGCCCTCAAGGACCAGGCCGTCAACCAGACGGTCGAGACCATCCGCAACAGGATCGATCAGTTCGGTGTCGCCGAGCCCCTGATCCAGAGACAGGGTTCGGAAAGGATCGTCGTCGAGCTCCCGGGGGTCACCGATCCGGAACGGGTCAAGGACCTGATCAAGGTCACCGCCATCCTCGAGTGGAAGTTGGTCAAGGCCGGACCGGCCCCGGACGAGGAGACCCTCCTCAAG
This sequence comes from uncultured Eubacteriales bacterium, assembly GCA_964607985.1. Classification (GTDB taxonomy): domain Bacteria; phylum Acidobacteriota; class Aminicenantia; order Aminicenantales; family Saccharicenantaceae; genus JALHVH01. The sequence goes on along the minus strand of CAZSMW010000067.1, from coordinate 12,911 downwards.
GAATTCGACGGCAAAGCTCCGGAAGACATGGAGGTCCTCAAGGGCGACCCCAAGAAGGGTGAAGCCGGATTCTTCCTGGTCAGCAAGGTAGCCTCGGTCACGGGCAAGGACTTGCGCATGGTCCGCCGCTCCGTCGACGAGTGGAACAACCCCGCCGTTTCCTTCTCCCTGAACTCCGAAGGGGCCAGGCGCTTCGAGAAGGTCACCGGCGAGAACATCGGCAAACAGCTGGCCATCATCCTCGACCGCAAGATCCAATCCGCTCCGAACATCAATGCCCGGATCTCCGACAGCGGCATCATCCAGGGGCGGTTCACGGTCGAACAGGCCGAAGACCTGGTCGTCGTCCTTAAGGCCGGGGCGCTTCCTGCCGGGATCAGATATCTCGAGGAACGGACGATCGGGCCGTCGCTCGGCGCCGACTCCGTCCGGCAAGGCCTCATGGCCGGACTCGTCGCCATCCTGCTGGTCATGAGTTTCATGCTCTTCTTCTACAAGCTCTCAGGCCTGAATGCGGTCGCCGCCCTCATCCTCAACATCGTCATTCTTTTCGGCTGTCTCGGCTATTTCAAAGCAACCCTGACCTTGCCCGGCATCGCGGGCATCATCCTGAGCATCGGCATGGCCGTCGACGCCAACGTCTTGATCTTCGAGAGGATCAAGGAGGAACGGGCCGTCGGGAAGAACGTCCCGAGCGCGATCCAACTCGGGTTCTCCAGGGCCTTCAGCGCGATCTTCGACTCCAACCTGACCACGATCATTTCGGCCATCTTCCTTTTCCAATTCGGCACCGGACCGATCAAGGGGTACGCCGTGACGCTGATCATCGGCCTCGTGGCCAACGTCTTCACGGCCGTCTTCGTGTCCCACCTGATCTTCGATGTGACCATCCCCAAATCCGCTAAGAGGCTGAGTATCTAACATGGAACTCTTCAAAACACCGCACATCCAGTTCATGAAGTATAAGTTCGTGGCCCTGGCCGCGTCGGCCGTCATCGTCCTGGCCGGGGTCCTGAACGTCACCGTCTTCCACGGCATGAAGCCGGGCGTGGACTTCGGCGGCGGGACGCTGATCCGGATCGAGTTCAAGGACCCCACGCCCGTGGGCCAGGTCCGCAAGCAGCTCGCGGACGTCGGCCTGGGCGGCAGTACCATCCAGGAGACCGGCAAGAAAGGCCATGAGTATCAGATCCGGACGACGCAGGTCGTCAAGGGCGCGGACCAGCAGCAGGAGATGGAGGCCCACGAAAAGCTGGCCAACAAGGTCATCGAGGCCCTCAGGGGGAACGGAGGGCCGGACAAGCTCACGGTTATCAGCCGGGAGACGGTCGGCCCGCAGGTCGGAAAGGACCTGAGAAAGAAGGCCACCCAGGCAACGATCTGGGCCCTCATCGGGATGCTCATCTACATCGCCGTCCGGTTTAAGCTCGAGTACGGGGTCGCCGCCATCTTCACCCTGACCCAGGACGTCCTGATCACCATGAGCATCTTCTCGTTCACCGGCCGCGAGATCAACCTCCCCATCATCGCCGCGCTCCTGACCATCGTCGGGTTCTCCATCAACGACACGATCGTCATCTTCGACCGCGTCCGGGAGAACTCGAAGCTCTACCGCAAGGAGTCCCTCGAGGAGATCATGAACCTCGCCCTCAACCAGTGCCTGAGCCGGACGATCATCACCTCGGGCACGGTCTTCCTGACCTTGCTGGCCCTCTACATCTTCGGCGGTAAGGTCATCAACGACTTTGCATTCATCATGCTCATCGGGACGATCGAGGGCGTCTACTCAACCGTCTATCTTTCGTGCCCGGTGGTCATTTTTTGGCAAAAACTTTTCAAAACAAAAAAAGGATTCAGAAGATAAATTTCTCTTGTAATTAAGGATTTTTTAATCTATACTATTTGCACCTGAAAAACTTTGGAGCGTGAGGTATAAAAATGGCGGAAGCAATAAAGCCGAAACCTAAAGAAGAGATCCCTGAGATTTTCAAGGACTCTTTCTTCAGGAGCGAGATCGGCTCCAAGAGAAAGGCCCTGGCGTTTCCCATCGCGCTGTTCATCCACGCCGCGTTTATCATCTCCATTATCGTGATCCCCCTGCTTTCCACGGCGTCCCTGCCCAAGGTGGAAGTTTACAGCGCATTCCTCGCCCCCCCACCTCCTCCTCCCCCTCCCCCGCCGCCTCCGGCCAAGAAGCGCGGCTCCTCACAGGCCAAGACGCGCATCAAACCCGTCCAAGCGTCCGCTACGATCGAGCCAGGCAGGCTCGTGGCCCCCGTCGATATCCCGGAAGAAATCGCTGAGGAGCAACTGAGCGACATCGGGGTCGATGGCGGAGTCGAGGGCGGAGTCGAGGGCGGGGTCGTCGGCGGAGTCCTCGGAGGAGTCGTCGGCGGAGTCCTCGGAGGAGTTGTCGGTGAGGTCGAAGCCCCTGTCCGGGCCATCGGGCAGATCAAGCCTCCCAGACTTATCAAGCAGGTGGACCCCACCTACCCGGATATCGCCCGGCAGGCAAGAGTCGAAGGTATCGTAATCATCGAAGCGACGACGGACATCTATGGGCGCGTGCAGAGCATCAAGGTCCTTCGATCCATTCCCCTTCTTGACCAGGCTGCCCTCGACGCGGTGCGCCAATGGGTCTATGAGCCGATGATCATCAACGGCCGCCCCAGGGGAGTCGTTTTCACGGTCACCGTAAGATTCCAACTCAAGTAAGTAAAGCTATCCATGGCTTTAGAGATTTAAAAGGAGGTACTTAACATGCAATTCGGTTTGATTGAAATGTGGCAGGCTATGGGAGCCGTAGCCAAGTTTGTTTCCATTCTCCTGATCTCTCTCTCGATCGTTTCCCTTTACCTGTTCATCGAGCGCCAGCTCACGTTCAACAGGGCGAAGACGAGATCCAAGTTCATCGCTCCCAAGCTCGCGGAGATGCTCAAGACCGGACAGATCAAGGAAGCCCTGGTTCTCGCGTCCAAGAAGGAAAACAAGGGAAGCCACCTGGCCCGCGTGACGGCCGCCGGTATCCAGGAGTTCTTGTCGGGCAAGGAAGCACACCTGAACCATGAAGAGCAGATCAACACCGCCCAGCGGGGTTGCGACAGGGCCGCGAACCTGTTCAACCAGGACCTGAAGAGAGGGCTGAACGTCCTGGCCACGATTTCCACCTCCGCCCCCTTCATCGGCCTGTTCGGAACGATCTCCGGCATCATCAACGCCTTCCGCAGCATGTCCCTGACCGGGTCCGGCGGGATCGGCGCCGTCGCCGGCGGCATCTCGGAAGCCCTCGTCACCACGGCCTTCGGGATCGGTGTCGCCATCATCGCTCTCTGGTGCTACAGTCTTCTGAGCACCAAGATCGAGATCTACGACGCCGAGATGGATAACACATCGTCCCAGGTCATCGACTTCTTCATCAGGGCATCCGAAGCCAAGTGACACGAGGAATTTAGATTACTATTTTCTCTTGAAAAGAGAGGCACACAATGGGCTTTTCAGTATCCATGCGCGATAAAGAAAAAATCTCTTCCGAACCCAATGTCGTTCCCTTGTGTGATGTCTTGCTCGTTCTCCTGATCATTTTCATGGTCGTAACGCCTCTCGTTCAGAAAGGCGTTGATGTCAAACTGCCCCCCGCGCTGAACACCACCAGCATGCCCGACAGCCCTGACGTCGTTCTGGCCGTCAAGAAGGACGGCACGCTCTACGTGAACCAGGACAAAGTCACGATGGAAAACCTTCAGAACGCGCTCGAAGAGGCATTCCTGACAGTCTCCGAAAAGAAGCTCTATATTAAGGTGGACCAGGATATCGAATACGGCAAGATCGTCGACCTCATCGATGTCATGCGGGAGGCCGGGATCGAGATCATAGGCATCATTACAGAGAAGAAAACAGAAAAGGCTCTTTAATCGGACGCGTCCGGGCCCGGCCCGGCCGGCGCACCGATAGCCGGACGGTACCCATGGGGGAAGGAAGTCATCAGGCTTTCTTCCCCTTTTTTTCGCTCCCCTCGATCGGCATGGACACTAAGAGCAGTATTTGCCAGGGCCCGACTTGCGCTTTACCGGACTAGGCTTTTATTCAGCGTTTCGTTCATGCTCCCCGTCCGATAACCATCAAGATCCAGGGAGACATAATTGTAGCCCAGCTCTTTGAAGCGGGCGGAGACCCTTCCGGGCAGCCCTTTTTTCAGGAAGCGGGGAAATTCGCCTGGCTCAACCTCGATGCGGGCGATCGGCCCATGGTGGCGAACCCGAACCTGCCGGAAACCGAGTTCCCGGAGGAAATCCTCGGCCGCGCCGATTCTCCTGAGGCTCTCCTCCTCGATCGGCGTGTGATAAGGAAAGCGTGAAGCTAGACAGGCCAGGGAGGGTTTGTCCCAAGTGGGCAGCCGGAACCACCGTGACAGCTCTCGGATCTCCGCCTTGGTCAGGCCGGCTTCCCGGAGAGGGGAACGGATCCCAAGCTCCTTTGCCGCTTTGGCCCCGGGGCGGAAATCCAGCAGATCATCCTGGTTCGACCCGTCCAGAACAAAGGGGATCCCTTCTTCCTGCGCGATCGAGGCCAGGGCGCCGAAGAGCTCCTTCTTGCAATGGTAGCATCTCTCCGGAGGATTTCTCAGGAAATCGGGGTTATCAAGCTCATGGGTCGCAATGACTTTGTGCCGGACCTTGAGGCGCCGGGCGAGCTTCTCGGCATTCTCGATCTCCTTCCCCGGATAGGTCTCCGACGTGGCGATAACCGCCATGACGTTCTTGCTGAGGACATCCGAGGCGACCTTGAGGAGCAGGGTGCTGTCCACCCCCCCCGAAAACGCCACCAGGACTTTTCCCATTTTCTCGAGCCCCGTTTTAAGTTTCTCGTATTTCCGGGCGACTGTCTCCGGGAGTCCGCCGGCCTTGATTTTGGTTTTCATGGGCCTCAGCGTTTTGTTCGTTCCGTTTTTTCCCGCCTCGCCCGTTCGACTTCTCTCACGAGCTCGGGGATAATCCGGTCCTCCTTGACTTTCCGGAGGACCCTGCCTTTCTTGAAGATGATCCCCACTCCCCTGCCGCAGGCGACGCCTATGTCAGCCTCCCTGGCCTCGCCGGGACCGTTGACCATGCATCCCATGACGGCCACGGTCATGGGCGTTTCGATTATGGACAAGCGCTTCTCGACCTCCGAAGCGATCCTCATCAGGTCGACCTCAACCCGGCCGCAGGTCGGGCAGGATATGACGTCGACCCCCCTCGACCTGAGTCCCAGGCTCCGGAGGAGTTTCCAGGCGACGGCGACTTCCTTCTCGGGCGGCGCCGTCAGGGAGACCCGAACCGTATCGGCCAGACCTTCATAAAGAAGAAGAGCCAGGCCCGCCGCCGATTTTATGCTTCCCGTGAAGAGGCCGCCGGCTTCGGTGATCCCTGCGTGGAAGGGATAATCGACCTTGGGAGCCAGGAGGCGGTAGGCCTCAAGAGTCCGGGAGATATCTGATGCCTTGAGGGAGACCTTGATGTCGAAGAAATCCAGGTCCTCGAGCATCCGGATGTGCCGTAAGGCGCTCGCCGCCATGGCCTCTGCGCTCACGGCCCCGAATTTTGCCAGGAGGTCCTTTTCGAGAGAGCCGGAATTGACCCCGATCCGGATCGGGATGCCGTGCTCCCTGGCGGCCCGGACGACCTCCTTCACTTTCTTCGGGGAGCCGATGTTGCCGGGATTGATCCGCAAAGCGTCCACTCCCGCTTCGATCGAGGCCAAGGCCAGCCTGTGGTCGAAATGGATGTCGGCGACAAGCGGGGCTCTGACCATTCTCCGGATCACGCCCAAGGCCGCAGCGGCCGCCCTATCGGGGACGGCCAGGCGGACGATCTCGCAGCCCGCCTTTTCCAGCCGACTGATCTGGGCGACCGTAGCCCTGATGTCGCGCGTATCCGTCTTGGTCATCGACTGGACGGATACCGGCGCACCCCCTCCGATGATGACGTCGCCGATCCGGATTTGCCTGGTCTTTCGTCTTGGGAACGGGCCGGCGCTTCTGGTGTCCATGCTGCTTATCTTAACGGATTTAGGTTTTTTCGTCCATTCGCGACCGGGATGTGTAAGCATCTCTTTTCGTGTGAGAAGGAATTCAGGCTCCGGGCATCGCCCCTGCGCCATTGTCTATATCACACAAAAAGAGATGCTTCCCCGGGATGTCCGGCGCCGGAACGATCGACCCACTAGAACGGGAGGAGGCTCCCCCAGCCGTGCGGCAGGCGTTTGACGATGTCGTTCAGGAGGACGAAGGCGATCAGGAAGACGAAGATGACGAAGCCGATCTGCATCCAGATCTGTCGGACCTTAGGACTGAAGTCTTTCCGGAAGATGCTCTCCAGGATAATGACGAAGATCTGGCCGCCGTCGAACACCGGAATGGGAAACAGGTTGAGCACCCCCAGCTGAAGGCTGATGATGGCGATCCAGCTCATCATGGCCAGCCAGCCCATGCGGAGGGCGGCATAGGAAAAGTTCGCGATCTCGAGCGGGCCTCCCAGCTGACGGGTGGACGCCTGGCCTGTGAAAAGGTCCTTCAGGAAACGAATGACCAGGAAAAAATTTTTAAGGTTGGACTTAAGGCTCTCGGAGATCGCGGCGAAGAAGCCGTATTTCCTCGTAACGGACTTGGCCTCCTGAAGGATCCCGATCTTGCCGATGTTCCCTTCGCTCCGCGGGGTAACCGGAATATCCAGGACCCTTCCGCCGCGGTCGACTCCCAGGACAATCGCCTTTCCCGCGTTCTTCTCGATGATTGGGATGAAGGTGTAGAAGAAGACCGGCGCTCCCTCCACGGTCAGGATGACGTCTCCGGGCTTGAGGCCGGCCTTCTCGGCCGGCGAGCCCGCCGTGACCAAGCGGATCTGGGTCAGGATTTTGCCGCGGAAACCGGCGTAACCCATCTCGTACCGGCTGACGGATTCTGTCTTGAGCTCGACCGGCATGATCGCGCCGTTCCGAAGGACATCCAGCATGATGACCTTGTCGGGCTTGGTCCCGACTGCGATCTCGACATCGCTCCAGGTCCCGACCTTCTGCCCGTTGATGCTAAGGATCTCGTCGTCAATCTTGAGGTCGGCCTTTTCCGCGGGAGACCCGGGATCGATGTGGCCGATGACGGGCTTCTGGTCCTGATATTCCGGAGCCGGCACCCCGATACCATTGATGACAGCCACCAGGCCGATCGCCAGCAGGATGTTCATGATCGAGCCCATGGCCATGACCAGAAGGCGCTGGGCGCGGTTCTTGGACATCATGTCGTCGGGCGCGAGGGCGCGGCCCGGCTCGAACATCCCTTCGCCCAGCATTTTGACGTATCCGCCCATGGGGATGAGGCTGATCCGGTAGTCCGTGTCCCCCTTCTTAAAGCCCAAGAGGCGTTTGCCGTAGCCGAAGGAGAACACTTCGACCCGAATGCCCATCAGCTTGGCCGTGAAAAAGTGGCCGAACTCGTGAATGAAGACGAGGATGCCGAAGACGATCAAGAAAGCGAGTATCGTTCCCAATATTGTGCCCATGTCAGGTCCTTTGCTTGAGGATGATCTTTGCTGTTTCGCGGGTCTCTCGATCGATATCGAAGACCTCGATGATGTTCCGGACGGGTCTCTTCACGTGGGCGGCCAGGCAGCGCTCCACCAGGCCCGCCAGGGCGCCGAACCGGACCCTGCCGGCGAGAAAGGCCTCCACGATGGCCTCGTTGGCCGCGTTGAGGGCCACGGGAAGGCTCTCCCCCTCCTCGAGAACGGTCCGGGCGAGGGAAAAGAGGGGGAATTTCTTCTCGTCCACGCGGTGGAATTCGAGGGCTCCGACGCAGCTTAGGTCTAGGGAAGGGAGCGGCGACACCTCCCTCTCCGGGTAGGTCAGGGCGTACTGGATCGGCACCTTCATGTCGGTCCGGGAGAGTTGGGCCAGGACCGAGCCGTCCCGCATTTCCACGAGGGAGTGGACGATGCTTTGGGGATGGATCAGGACATCCAGCCGGGCAGGATCGAGGTCGAACAGCCAGCGGGCCTCGATGAGCTCAAGTCCCTTGTTCATGAGGGTCGCCGAGTCCACGGTCACTTTCTTCCCCATCTTCCAGCGCGGATGGCGGAGGGTTTCATCGAGGGTCTTCCTCCCAATCTTGTCGAGCGGGGTCCGGAAGAACGGCCCGCCGGAAGCCGTCAGGATGACCCGGCTCACGAACTCCATTTTTTGGCCGGCTAAGCACTGGAAAACACCGCTGTGCTCGCTGTCCACGGGGATGATCCGGGCCTTGAAGCGGGCCGCTTCCCGTTTCAGAAAAGCCCCGGCGACCACCATGGACTCCTTGTTGGCCAAAGCGACCTTTTTCCCAGCCTTCACGGCGGCCAGCGTCGGCCCGAGGCCGGCGATTCCGGTGATGGCCGAGACGACGATGTCGTTGCCGGACCTGCCGGCCACCTCGGCGGCGCCCTCGGGTCCGAAGGTCACCCGGACCTTCCGCCCTTTATGCCTCCGACGGAACTCGGCAGCATCCCGCTCCGTCCTCAGGGAGACGATCTCCGGCTTGAACTCCGCGGTCTGCTTGAGGAGAAGGGAGACGTTTGAGCCCGCGGCCAAGCCGGTGACCCGGAACCTATCTTTGAGCCGGGCCGCGATCTCCAGGGTGCTTCGGCCGATCGATCCGGTCGAGCCAAGGACGGCAATCGTCTCGCGGCGGTGTTCTATGGTTCCCAAGGGCCTACTTCCAGAGGGCTTTGACGATATAATAGAAGAGCGGCGAGGCCAGGATCAGGCTGTCGATCCGGTCCAGGAAACCCCCATGGCCGGGGAGAACGTTGGACGAATCCTTGATCCCGACCGCTCTCTTGAAAAGCGATTCGAGAGGATCGCTGATCTGCGCGGCCGCATGGACAAGGATCCCGCAGAGAACGGCTTTCCAAAGGACGATGTCCGGAAGCAGGAGCTTCCGGGCGGCCAAAGCGCCCAGGCAGGCGAAGAGGATACCCCCCGCGCTCCCCTCCCAAGTCTTGTTGGGGCTGGCGATGGGCGTCATCTTTTTTCGGCCGAAGGGCTTGCCGATGAAGTAGGCTCCCGAGTCGCCGAGGAAGATCACGGCGAAGAAGAAGTAAAGTGAGAAGACGCCGTCCTCCAGCCGGATCCTGTAGAGGTAGTTCAAAGGAAAGCTCAGGTACAGGGCCCCAAAGAAGGTGACGGAAATGGATTGGGGAAAGCTCGCCAGCCTCTCCAGGGTGTTTATGCGGACGACAAAATACGCGCAGGCCGCGAGCAGGCAGATGAAAAGCCCTCTCTCGAACCCCAGCCGCGGGAAGTAAAAGGAGGCGCTGATGATCAGGGCGCAAACCGCTCCCAGAGCCTTCCGCGGAAAGAGTTTTTTTCGGTCGGCCAGGTTGTAGAACTCCACCAGGGCCGCCAGGATGAAAACCTGCAAGAGGATGAAGAAAACGATCAGAGAGGCATACTGGATGACAATAAAAAGAATGCCGAGAAGGAAGAAAGCCGTCAGGGTTCGCTTGCGCAGGCTCATGGGATGTCTGTGGCGATAGAAAATTCAGGCCGGGTCAGCGAGGCCGGATATCGCCGAATCTCCTTTTTCTCTGTTGGTATTCGATGAGGGCCTGGAGAAGATGCTTCTTCCGGAAATCCGGCCACAGGACGGGCGTCATCCACATCTCCGCATAAGCGATCTGCCAGAGGAGGAAGTTCGAGATCCGAAACTCCCCGCTCGTCCTGATGAGGAGGTCCGGGTCGGGCAAGGAGGCCGTATAAAGGTGGCTTGAGAATGACTCCTCGGTCAGGGCTTCCGCATCGGCGGGCCTTTCTCTGATGATGTTCTTGACCGCATCGACGATCTCGGAGCGGCCGCCGTAGTTCAGGGCCAGGACGACGGTCATCCGTCCATTCGCCGCGGTCTCCCGTTCCACCCGGTCGAGCTCCTTCAGGACGATCCGGGGAATGCCTTCTTTTTGGCCGATCACGAGCAGCCGGAGATTTTTCTCCATGAGCACCTTGGCGTCCTTTTTCAGGTAATCGCGGAGAAGCGACCAGAGCTCCGAGACTTCCCGGCGGGGCCGCTTCCAATTCTCTTTGGAAAAGGCGTATAGGGTCAGGATCTTGATGCCCAGACGGGCCGAAGCCTCGATGACCTCCCGGACGGAATCGGACCCCGCCCGGTGGCCTTCGATGCGGGAAAGCCCTCTTTGCTTCGCCCATCGTCCGTTGCCGTCCATGATGACGGCCACGTGCCCGGGAAGCTTCATGAGATCGAGCCGGAGGACGAGATCGTATTCTTCCGAGCCGGGCTCGATATACCCTTCCAAGCTTTCAAACATAAGGGGTCATTATATGTTACCCTGTCCGGCTTGTCTAGCCTGTCCAGCGCTTCGAAATAGACAATTGCGGCCTAATGGGCTAAAATATGGGCATGTGTCTCGCCATTCCCGCCAAGATCACCCGGGTCGAAGAATCCGGGGCCGGGACCGTGGATTATATCGGCAGCGAGGTCCGGACGAATTTCGCCCTCCTGCCCGGTGTCAAGGCCGGGGACTGGGTCATCATCCATGCCGGTTTCGCGATATCCAAGTTGAGCCCGAAAGAGGCCCGGGAGACGTTGAAGATTTTTAAAGAGATGGAAAGATACGAGAACGGCGCTTGAGCCGAAAGCGGGAGATTGCCGGCCGCCGGTCGAAAGGTTCTATTGTCGGGTTCTGACCGAAGACTCGTAGTCGAAGGCTTGTCATTGCAAGCTTTAGCCTGTGTTTCAATAAACCCGGCTATCGATGCCATAACATGACGAACAAAAAGGCCCTGACCCATCTGCTGGAAAGGGTCCGGGATATGACCCGCGTTTTAGGTCGTCCCATACGTCTGATGGAAGTCTGCGGGACGCACACCATGGCCATCCACCGGCATGGCTTAAAGCCCTTGCTCGAAGCGGCCGGGGTCGAGATGGTCTCCGGGCCGGGTTGTCCGGTCTGCATTACGCCCGACTTATTCCATGAGGCCGCTATCGATCTCGTCTCACAAAGGGAGGGAACGATCCTGGCCACATTCGGCGACATGACCCGCGTCCCGACCCGGAAGGGTTCGCTCCAAACGGCCGTCCCCGCCCGGGGATCCCTCGTCAAAATCGTTTATTCGCCCGAGGAAGCGCTCGAGGCCGCCCGTCGGGCCCCGGACAAGGACGTCGTTCTTTTCGGGGCAGGTTTCGAGACCACGATCCCCGGCATCGCCTTCACGGTCCGCCGGGCCCATGATGAGAAGATCAGAAATTTTTCCGTGTTAACGGCTTTTTGGCTCATCCCGCCGGCCATCAAGGCCATCCTCGAATTGGGCGAATGCGCCCTCGACGGCTTCCTCTACCCGGGGCACGTCAGCGTCATCATCGGAGAGAGGCCTTACGCGTTCATCCCCGAAACATACGGCATCCCGGGAGCGATTGCCGGTTTCGAACCGGAGGACATCCTAAAAGGCGTCCTATCCGTCCTGGGCCAGATCCGGACGCGGCGCCCGAGGGTCGCCAACGAATATTCCCGGGTTGTTAGACCCGAAGGGAACCCGGTCGCCCTGGCCTTGATGGAAGAGATGCTTGAGCCCTGGGACGCCTATTGGCGGGGGCTGGGGAGGATCCCTCGGAGCGGTCTCAGGTTGAGGAAGAAATATTCCCTTCTGGACGCAGCTGCTAAATACGGCCTCGAGACCGGCGGACCGGGCCGCGAAGCCCGCGGCTGCCGCTGCGGAGAGGTCCTGAGAGGGGTCATCCGGCCCACGGACTGCCGTCATTTCGGAAAGGCCTGTAACCCAGGGTCCCCGCTGGGTCCCTGCATGGTTTCCCAAGAAGGGGCCTGCCTTGTCCACCACGAGTTTTCGAGGACACTCCGATGAAACGTATCAGTCTTGAACTGGGAAGCGGCGGTAAGCTCATGAGGGATTTCATCGCCGGGCACATCGTTCCGGCGTTCGGGAATCCGTTTCTCGGAGAGCTCGGCGATGCGGCCATCCTCCCCAAAGGCATCGCGTTCACGACGGACAGCTATGTCGTCGACCCCATCTTTTTCCCCGGCGGAGACATCGGCACCCTGGCGATCAACGGGACCGTGAACGACCTCGTGGTCTCGGGGGCCGTTCCCCTTTTCCTCTCGCTCGCCCTCATCCTGGAAGAAGGGCTGGCCGAAGAGGACCTCGAAAGGGTCCTCCGGTCCATCCGGACATCCGCCCGGACGGCCGGAGTCAAGATCGTCACCGGCGACACCAAGGTGGTCCGGCGGGGGCAGGGGGACAAGATCTATATCAACACCTCCGGGATCGGACGAGTCATCGCGCGACCATCGGTGAAGAAGATAAGGCCCGGGGACAAGCTCATCCTGACCGGGACTTTGGGCGAACATAGCGCGGCGATCATGCTGGCCCGAGGGGACTTCGGATTCTCGTCCGGGGCCAAGAGCGACTGCGAGCCCCTCCTCTTTCTCCTGCCGATCTGGAAGAAGGGGGCCCTCTGGATGCGGGACATCACCCGGGGCGGGCTGGCCACCGTCCTCTCCGAGTTGGCCGCGGGCCTTCCCTATCCCATCCTGATCGAGGAAGACGCCATCCCCCTCTCGCATCCCGTGAGGGCTGCCGCCGGGCTCCTCGGGATCGATCCGCTCTATCTGGCCTGCGAAGGACGGGCCGTTATCGTCGTCCCCAAGGAAAAGGCCCGGGCGATCCTTCGTGAGGTCCAAAAGCACCCTCAGGGAAAGAAAGCGAAGATCGTGGGCGAGGTCCAGACGAAGGTCGGAAAGCCCGGGGAACTCCTGTTAAAGACAGTCACAGGAGGGCTTAGGCTCCTCGAACCCCTGACTTCGGAGCTCCTGCCGCGCATATGCTGAGGTCAATCATGCCCCGTAGAACGCTGAGAATGATCGTCCTTCTCAGCG
>CAZSMW010000066.1:0-19919 GCA_964607985.1 uncultured Eubacteriales bacterium | reverse complement strand
GGCCGTGTTGTTCCGTGGAACCAATAGCAATAACTACGGTCATGTATCCTTGTTCTATGGCAGATTTGATGTCAGGCGATGTCATCTCCGCCATACGGATGCTTTTTTCGGAGTCTACTGCTATTGAATGCATTTTCTCGTTATTGGAGATGTTTGGTTGTGACCCGAGCGTTCCCCTCGTGCATAAATAAAGAAAAATAACGATGGCATAGCATAGACACATTATAAGGTTGGGAGATGATTCCCTTTTCATTTTGCTTCCTCGCTTACATTCGTTTTTCTTCGTTTGGTTCAAATACAGTCCTTTTTCCGCGGTGCGATGAATGACCGCTCCGGAATCAGCCGCTAAAAAAGCGCGGAATTATCAATACCTCCAGCTCTTGAGGTCCGCGCCCGGCGGCGCCGTTTGCTCCATCCGCTTGACGGCGCGCGGGATGTACATCTGGTGGTATCGGAGCCGCGAGACGTAGTTCGGCTGGTTTTGATCGCCGTTCCAGCAGTGCTCGGCTCGGTCTCCGTAATCGACTTCCCCCTCATAAGCGGGGTCCTTCGTGCTCTTGAGGAAAGCCTCCGTCAGATAAACCGCGTTGTTGAGGTAATAATTGTCCATGTCGCCGACGTAGATGTGGATTTTTCCCCGCAGCTTCGGCCCCAGCGTCTTCCAATCTCGTTCGAGGATATAACGGAGGTCATAGTTCTGCTTCCAAAACTCCGCGACTTTGGGGTCGATCTCTCCGGTGAGCTTGTCCCAGATCGGGGCGGGGTAGCCGTCGGGTCCGACGGGTCCGAAAACCGCCTGCCAGATGTCCCACTGGTCCCCCGAGCGGGAATGCGTCCCAAGGGCGAGTTCCCTATGGTTCATCTCCTCGATGGTGGCACTGACCTCGCCCAGATAATTGCGGAGGCCGGGCCGCAGCGTCTTTTTCCACTGGCTGTCCACCGTGTAAGCGTTCCTATGCTCGTAGATGTTAATGATGGTATAGGCCCGGAAATCGATGGGGTCGGGGCAGGCCGCGTAGCACCCGTTGAACTCGTCGGGGTAGAAGATCTGGGAGGCCAGGGCTTCCCAGCCCCCCGTTGACCCGCCGTAGAGGAACCGGGCCCACCCCTGGCCAAGCCCGCGGTATTTATTCTCGATATAGGGGATGAGCTCGCGGACGATGGCGTCGCCATACGGGCCGAGGTTGGCCGAGTTCACAGCGTAAGAATCGTCGTAGTAGGGATTCGCGTGCTGGATCTCCAAGACGATGACCCGGGGGAAATTCGGTCCCGTCCATTCCTTGAAGAATTCGTACGCGTACTGCTCTTGAATCCGGTTGTATCCGGATAAGTGGAACCGTTCGCTGTAGTCAGGTGCAAGGCCGGGGTCCGGAGGCGTTTCCCGGAAACCCGTGATCGTCGCCGGAAAATGGCCCTGGAAGACGATCAGCGGATAGCGGGCTTCCGGGTGCGTATCAAACCCCTCGGGGAGAAGGAGACACGCGCCGACGGACATGGGACGGCCCCAAAACTTGGTCAGGAGCTCGCTCCGGATTTTCTCGTGCCGGATATATTTTGTATCCTTGGGCGGGGTGATGAGCGGAATCTCCCGGTCGAGGACGAGGCGGACGGTCTCCGCTTTCGCCGGGTCGAGGCCGATCCGGCGCGGCGCGCTGATGAGGTTTCCGGGAGCAGAGTTCCATTGTTGGCCTTCACCGCGGTCCATGGGGAGCTTGACGACATGACCGTCGGCCCGGTGGAAGGTTTCGTAGCGATGGAGGAGGGCCTGGACGAAGTATTCTCCGCGCGGAAGCTCGGCGAGGCTCCGGAGCGGATAACCGAAAGCGGAGGCGTCGATCACCGCTTCCGCTCCGGGAGCAAGGCCGTCCACGTCGATCCCGAAGACGAGTTGAGTGTCGGCCCCGGCTGTGATCTGGAAGCGCGGCTCAGCCTTATCGTCCGTCGAAATGAGGAGAAGCAGGCGTCCGTCGAGCGGCGTCCTGGAACGTTCATCCGGAAAGCTGATCCCGAACCGAAGCTGGGCGGAGACGGGGCGGGGCAGACCCGCCAGAAGCGCTGCCGCCAGGACCAGGATGATCGTAAACGGGGCTGTTTTTAGGAAGGACTTCATGGCCGAAACCTCCTCGCGGGAATTGGGATTCCGATCGCTGTCCCAACCATACTACAAAAGAACCAGTTTTGTCGATCCACCTTCAGGAAACCCCTAAACTGTCCAAAGAATGGCGAGAGGGTCAACTATTGACATTACCGCCCGGCCGGAAGTATATTTCCGGCGTGGTTAATAGCTCAAGATCGAAAAAGGGAGGTAAGAAATGAGAAGGCTTTCGCTGGTTGTTGTTTTGACCATTTCTCTGGCCGCAGGGGCTGCGGCCGGCGATGTGATGGACCGCGATCTCTGTATCATGGGGCGCGATCTTGCAAAGAGAAGTTTCACCGCCCCCAACCTTTCAATCGACTTGTACGCGGGTGGGATCATTGACGTCGGCAGCCTGATCGAGGGCGTGAATCTAACGAATGGTGAATCAGCGGAATCGATCTATGCCAAGGTCGACGCGCAGCGGCAAAGGCTGTATCCTGATGAGGAGATCATCCTTTCCATTACGATTCCGGAGCCGATGATGATTGCTGCTGTCTCTTCGTCACTGGTCAAGGCCATCTACTGGTGGAACAATGCCAACGCTGCGAACAACACCTGGTGGGCTCAATATTATAGCACGGTGGCGACGGTGTGCGTAAATGACATCCAGTATGGAAATTATAAGTTCTACCAAATGGCTACAAACGGCAGCTGGGTCTACAAACGCCGTATGGGAGCCGGCTACGGCTTCGGAGGGTATAGCTGTGGCTCCTACATGCTCAGGGGCTTCAAAGGCGTAGCCACCGTTGCCAGCAAGGCGGACATCGTCATGTTCTTCTTTAAATAGGTCAGGGGGCTGGGAGTGAATCAGGGTCAATCGGGGCGGCCGATTGAGCAAACCGAAAATTGCCGCCGGTCTTCGGCTCGTCGGTCGGGCACTGGGCGGGCTTTGGGGCCACGATCGGCGTGACCTTTATTTTGAAATAAGCGCGATTCGAACGGCTGCGGATATCAGGCCTCGGCCAATCTAACAAAGGCCCTCGACCGGGCCGAAAAGGATGAATGCTATGAAAAAATTATTTGTCGGCATGATGATCGTCGCGATGGCCGCCCTCTCCCTGAGCGCGGACATCTACATTAAATCCAAAACCCATTCGGACGCGATGTCGATCATGGGGCAGACGACCCCGGCCACCGATTCGGTCTCCGAACAATGGATCGGAGACAATGCCTTTGCCAACATAAGCAACGGCAGTAATTTTATCGTCGACGTGTCCAAGAACATGGTCTATTTCGTCAACCTTGGCGATAAGTCCTATGTCGAGACGTCGCTCCCGATTGATTTTGCGAAGCTCCTGCCGCCCGAAGTTGCGGCCATGGCCGGGATGTTCGTCATGAGCGCGACCGTGTCCCCGACGACCGAAACAAAAAAGGTCGGGACGTGGAACTGTCAGGGTTACGAAATGACGATGACGGTCATGGGAATGCCGATGAAAACCAGAGTGTGGGCTTCGACCGACGTCCCCTTCGATACCGCGAAATTCGCCCAAAAGTTCGTGCCCGCTTTGACCAAAGGGTTGATGCGTCTCGACGAATCCTCGGTGAAAGAGATGGCGAAAATCAAGGGCTACCAAATCGCCACCGAAACAAACGGCGAGATGATGGGCGCCAAAATTCACGCGACTACCGAAGTCGTCGAAATTTCCACAAAGAGCGCCCCGGTCGGGATCTATTCCGTCCCCGCCGGTTTCACGAAAAAAGCGACGCTCGATATGGGAGCTTTACAAAAGCGGTAATAATTTCATCGATCATCTGAAGCTGACCTTAGATGCATCGAAGACCGAGAAGGTTATGAGAATCGTCTTGAGAATCTGTTCCTGGGCGGTCATCGTGGCCTGTGCGTGCGCGACCTTGGCCTTTGCCGACAAGCGCCCGATCACGGAGAAGGATTTTCTCAAGTTCAAGTGGGTCGCCGATCCGCAGATCTCATCCGACGGACTTAAAGTCGCTTTCGTGCTGATCGAGGTCAACGAGCAGGAAGATCGCTACGACAGCAGCCTTTGGCTGGTCGAGGCGAGCGGCACGACCCCTCCTCGACGCCTGACCGCTGGTCCCCGTGACTCCGGCCCCCGCTGGTCGCCCGACGGCCGAACGCTGGCGTTCCAGCGCGCGGGCGAGGACGACGTTGCTCAAACGTACTTGATGCCGATGTCCGGCGGAGAAGGTCGTCGGCTCACCGATCTGCCCAAAGGCACCTCGGCCGTCACCTGGTCGCCCGACGGGAAGAGCGTAGCCTTCACGAGCACGACCAGCCAGGAGGATCTCGACGCCAAAATGCGCGGAGGCTCCCCACCCAAGAAGAGCGACGTGCGGATCATCACGCGGCCTGATTTTCGCGTGGATGGAGGCGGTTGGATCGATCCCTCTCGACCGTCTCATCTTTGGATTGCTTCAATGGACGACGGGGACGCGCCCGTCGAAGCTGAGCAGCTCACGTTTGGGCGTTTCAATGAAAAGGCGACCTTCTGGAGCCGGGACGGCAAGGGCATATACGTCGTTTCTAATCGGCTGGAAGACCCGGAATTTCATCCGCCAGTGGCCGCGCTCTATTTCGTCCCTCTGTCGGGAGAGCCGATGCAGAAAAAGACCGACATCGGGGGGATGATGGCAAACCCCGCGTGTTCGCCCGACGGAAAAAGCGTAGCCTTCACGGGCTTTGTCCCCACCGGTCCTTCGAAGATGTTCTACCAGCCCGATCTGTTCGTCACCGAGGGTGGCAAGGTGAGGAACCTGACCACTGAATACGACTACGACATCGGAGCTGAATGGATGGCTTCTGATCAACACCCACCCAAAGGAGATATCAGTCAGCCCGTAGTCTGGTCCTCCGATGGCAAGTCCCTCATCGTGGACGCCACCCAGCATGGGCGGACGTGGTTTGTTCGCGTGGAGGTTGCCTCGGGAAGTGTCGAGCCTCTGGAGAAGGGCGATCACGATATCGTCTCCTATTCGGCTACGCCCACGGGGGATCGGATCGCGTGCGTCCTCAGCGACACCTTGCGCGTCGGCGACCTATTCCTCTTCGAGCCTGCGAGCGGTCGCTTCAAGCAGCTGACACGCTTCAACGACGAGCTCTTTTCGCATCTCGAGGTTGCCCCACCAGAAGAGTTCTGGTTCAATAGTTTCGACCGCCAGCGGATCAACGGCTGGGTCTTCAAGCCGGTCGGTTTCCTGGCGACCAAGAAATACCCCATGATCCTGGAGATCCACGGCGGGCCATCGATTGCCTATGGCCACACAATGTATCACGAGCTACTGGTCCTCGCGGCTCGGGGCTACGTCGTGCTGTTCGTCAACCCTCGGGGCAGCAGCTCCTATGGACAGGCCTTCGCAGACCTCATCCAGTATAAGTATCCTGGTGACGATTATCGCGATCTGATGGCAGCCGTCGACGAACAACTCAAGCGCGGCTTCGTGGACGAGAAGCGGCTCGGGGTGACCGGAGGCAGCGGGGGAGGGATTCTCACCAACTGGACCGTCACCCAGACCTCCCGCTTCGCCGCCGCAGTCTCGCAACGCTCGATCGCCGACATGATCGGCTTTTGGTTTACCGCCACCGGCGGGATTGAGGATTTCTTTACCCAGGCCTGGTTTCGGAAGTTCCCGTTCCAAGATCCCGAGGAATATCTCTCGCGATCCCCCGTCCGTTTCGCGACGAACATCTCCACTCCGATGATGTTCATCGAAGGCGACGAGGACTACGTGGCTCCGCCGGGGGCGGGCGGAGAAGCGATGTTCCGCGCGCTCAAGGCCCAACGTAAAACCGCGGTCATGATTCGATTCCCCGGCGAAGGGCACGATCTGTCGCGCAGCGGCAAGCCATCGCACCGAATCGAGCGCCTGCAGCACATCTTGAATTGGTTCGACAAATACCTTCAGGGAGCCGATATCAAACTCTACGACCCGCAGTAGCGGCCGAATGCGACAGAGACAGCCCATTTAAGCTGGACCCTAACGCCTTCGACCAGTGGCCGGGGATGGGGTGGCGGCAACAGGCAGAAAGCGGCCGTTTGACAGGACTTGAAGGAGTTCATCAGCCGTGGCGACGGGACTGTGGCAGCTGCCGTTCGAACAAACATAAGCGGCGGCCCGGCCGTCGACTTCCCTCATCTCCCTAGTGAAAGGGGCGATCTTTTCGATCGGCGATGACCGCTTTCCAACGGGCTTGAAAAGGATGACCGCGTTCGGAAGATAGGTTCTTTTGAGCGCGCCCAATAGCGCCTTTGTCCGGTCATCTTCGGCCCGCCCGACCACGACAACCTCCGTGGCCGGGCCGAAGGCATAATCCAGCCCGCAGAGGAACTCGGCAGAGACGCGCGGCTCGACGCCGACCTGATCTGCGAAGGCGGCGGTGAGCCGGTTGGCGCTTTTTTCCAGGTCCTGACGGCCTGTCATCCGGGCCAGCCGGACGAGGTTCATCAGCATGACCGAGTTCCCGGAGGGGATGGCGCCGTCGTGGATCTCTTTAGGCCGGACGGGAAATTCGGTATCTGAGGAAACGGCGAAGAATCCTCCCTCTTTCTCATCCATGAAATCGGCCATGACTTTTTCCGTGAGTTCGAGCGCCGCTTCAAGGTAAAACGTGCGAAATCCGGTCTGGTAAAGCTCGATCAGGCCCCTGATAAGAAAGGCGTAGTCGTCGAGAAAAGCCGGGATCCGGGCTTCCTCTTCCATGAAGCTGTGGAACAATCGGCCCTTAGGAGCGCGCATCTTTTCGAGGATGAACTTGGCCGCTTTTTCCGCCGCGTCAAGAAATCGGGAATCGTCCGTGATCCGGGAGACGTTGGCAAGGGCCCCGAGTGCGAGACCGTTCCAGTCCGCAAGGACCTTGGTGTCCTTGAAGGGCCGCGGCCTTTTTTCACGGGCGCAAAAGAGTTTGCCCCGGATGGACGCTGCTTCGACGGCCAGCCGGTCCGGAGGAACCCCGATCTCTGCCGCTATCCCGGCCAGCGGCTCTTCCATATAAAGGACGTTGAGACCGTTTCCGGCGCCCCCCGGTTCAGGAAAATTTCCACCGGTCCGGATGCCGAAAATTCTGACAGCGAGGGCGGTTTGTTCGCCGTCAAGGACCTCTTCAATCTCCTGCGTGGTCCAGTGGTAGAACCGGCCTTCCGCTCCCTCGGAGTCGGCGTCCTCGGCCGTGTAAAATCCTCCCTCCGGAGAGGCAAGGTCCCGGAGAACGTATTCCAGGATCTCGATGGTGGTCTGTTTGAATTCGTCTTTCCCCGTCGCCAGGAAGGCGTCCGCGTACGCGTCGGACAGGAGGGCCTGATCATATAGCATTTTCTCGAAATGCGGCACCCGCCATTCGGCATCGGTCGAATACCTGTGAAAGCCGAATCCCAGGTGGTCCCAGATGCCGCCGAGCCGCATGGCCCCGAGCGTTTTTTCGACCATGACGAGGGCCTCGGGATTTTCCGTCCGTTTCCAGTACCGCAGGAGAAAATTCAGGTTATGGGGGACGGGGAACTTGGGCGCGTTTCCGAAACCGCCGCGGCTTTTGTCGAAATCCGTTTCGAACGCACGGAACGCTTCATCCAGAGTATCCGGGGTGAGCTCGTGACGGCCCGATGTTCGTGACTCCGGTTGGGCCCGGAGGATCGAGGCGGTGATCCCGTCGGCCGACCGGATGACCTCTTCACGACGCGTCCGCCAGGCCTCTCCGATCCTCGGGACGATGTCGAGGAGACCCGGACGGCCCCATCGTCTCTCCTTTGGAAAATACGTTCCGGCGAAAAAGGGTTTTTTATCCGGGGTCATGACGATCGTCAGCGGCCAGCCTCCTGAACCCGTCAGCATCTGGCCGACGGTCATGTAATACCGGTCCAGGTCGGGCCGTTCCTCCCGGTCGACCTTGACGCAGACGAACGTCTCGTTAAGAAGGCGGGCGACCTCTTCATCATCGAATGATTCCCTCTCCATGACGTGGCACCAGTGGCAGGTCGAGTAGCCGATCGAAAGAAAAATGGGTTTGTCCATGCGCCTCGCCGACTCGAACGCTTCGCCTCCCCAAGGAAACCAGTCCACGGGATTCCGGGCATGCTGGCGAAGATAGGGACTCTTCTCGCGGCCGAGACGGTTCGTATGTTTTCCTGACGCCAATGGGCCTCCTCGTGAAGATTCGATACTTTCGCCTGCCCGGACTGAGGTTTTAATCCTATAAATATAGTAGGAAATAATATTTTACAGGAACCATCCGTGGATATCAACCGCACTTTTCCTTGGATGCGTCGAGATTGTCAAAAGGTCCTCTTATCCATAGAATGGGGGAATGACACTCAGGATTGAACCAGGCGAAAGGCTGTGGTCCTTGGACGTCCTCCGGGGATTCGACATGTTCTGGATCATCGGTGGGGATGCCTTCTTCCAAGCCCTGGCCGGGATCACCGGCTGGGGGTGGGCGAAATGGGGCGCCGCCCAGCTCGAGCACGCGGAGTGGGCCGGCTTCCATTTCTACGACCTGATCTTTCCCCTCTTCATGTTCATCTCCGGCATCGCCATCCCGTATTCTCTTCTTGCCAAGACGGAGAAAAGCGCGCCCAAGGGAGAGATCTACAGGAAGCTCGTCAAACGGGGGCTCCTGCTGGTCGTCCTAGGGATCATCTATAACGGCTTCCTGAAGCTGGATTTCGTAAACACTCGATATCCGAGCGTCCTCGGACAGATCGGCCTGGCCTACCTCTTCGCCGCCATCATCATGCTGAACGTCAAGACCCTCAAAGGCAGGATCGCGGCTGTGGCTGGAATATTGGGCGGATTCGCCATCGTCCAACTCCTCATCCCGGTCCCCGGGATCGGCGCCGGAGTCCTGACCCCGGAAGGGACGATCAACGGGTTTGTTGACCGCCTGCTCCTTCCGGGGGCACTCTATGACCGCATCTTCGATCCGGAAGGCGTCCTCTGCATTCTCTCGGCCGTCAGCGTCACGCTGATGGGTGGGATCGCGGGTTCCATTCTCCGCGGCGGAAAGGGGAGCGGCTACAGGAAGACGGCTATCCTGGCCCTCACGGGCGCTGGGCTCGTGGCCTCGGGGCTTGCGCTCAAGTCCTGGTATCCCATCATCAAGAAGGCTTGGACGGCCACCTTCGACATCTACGCCGCGGGCATCAGCTTTCTCCTCCTGGCCCTGTTCTATCTTGTCGTGGACGTCTGGAAGAGCCGGAAGTGGACATTTTTCTTCCGGATCATCGGCCTGAACTCGATCACGATCTACCTCGGAAAACGATTGATCGATTTTCCTTTCGCAAGCAAGTTCCTTTTCGGCGGCCTGGCTGGTCTTTCCGGCCGCTTCGAGCCAGTCTTCCTGATCGTAGGGACGATCGTCGTCGAGTGGGTTTTCCTCTTTTACCTATACAAGAAGAACATCTTCCTGCGGGTTTAATTCGGGGACACAATACCAATTTCCGAATAGCCTGGGTACACGAATCAACTCGGAATCGGATATCCTGTCCCGGATTCCCTTTTATCCGCTCCCTGCGTTGGGCCGCTTGCGGCGAGCATCTGCAGCTGTCCGGCCTGGTAGGCCGCGCGCAGCCAGCAGCTCCCCGCGATATAAACCTGGGTGATTAGGAAAACAGCGAGGATGCCGGCTCCGGCCGTTGTCCCGATAATGGACTTCACGCCCAGATAGGCAAGCGCCAGTCCCGTCAGCCCGAAGAGATAGTACAAACCGAGGATCCCGCTTAACCTCCGGAGCACGAATCTAACGGCATCCATCTGCCTTTCCCGGGAGGGATCGCCCAAAACCCCGAGAACGGCGTTCACGGCAACGAACAAAATAATGGCGGGAGCCAAAACAACCGGCCGTAAAACCGCCTGCCGCCGCCGAAAGAACAAGCCGCGAACTTCTCCCGGCTACGCGGGGCTCGAACCGGGCGCGAAATTCTGATCCCTTCGGGAGACCCGTATCCAGGCTCCTCGCGGCGCTCGGTGTTCCCATGTCGACGATCGACACGAACGCGGGGGCTATCGGTGCCATTCTTTCATTTCTGGCCGTGGGCGCAATTTCCTTCATGGGCACGTTCCTCATCTTCGGCCCGAAGAGGCGCAGACGCTCTACGATCGGCTGACAAAAACCGCCGTATTCAAGGGCTGACGCTTACTTTCCCGAGCCGCCGATCTTGACGCTCTTCACTGAGAAGGTGGGGGAGCCCAGGCTCTGGAACCAGGTCAGGTCGTTCCCGACCTTGTCCACGGCCTTCAGCAGCTCGAAGATGTTACCGCCGATCGTCACACCCCGCACGGGATAGGTCTTCCGGCCCTTTTCGATCATGAACCCGGCTGACGGGATCGAGAAATCCCCGGATGCCGCGTCGATGGCCGCGAATAATCCCAGCACCACCGTCAGATAGAAGCCGCGGTCGATCCCGGCGAATATCGCCTCCGGCGCCGCGTCCCCCGGCTTGAGGTAGAGGTTGGTCGTGCCGATCCTTCCGGCCGAGCCGTATCCGCCCCGGGTGCGATTCCCCGTGGACTTGGCCTTGCCCTTCCGCGCCGTATAGCAATCGTACAGATATGTCTTCAGCACGCCGTCGACGATAAGCGGTGTCGTCTGTGTCGCCACGCCCTCTCCGTCAACCGGCGCCGTGCTGAAGCCGCCCTTGAGCCGGCCGTCGTCGATGAGCATGAAGCCCTTGGATGCGATCTCGGTCCCGACTTTCTCCGCGAAAAGCGAGCGGCCTTTCTGGACCGAGTCGGCCGAGAGCATGTCGGCGATGAACGAGAAAATCTGGGTCCCGATCTCCGGCGACACGACCATGGGCATCTCGGCCGAGGCGATGGGCTTCGCCCCGAGCATGGACACGGCTTTCTCGGCCGCCTTCCGCCCGACCTTTTCCGGCTCGAAATCGGCCCATTTCACGACCCCCTTCGAGAACGAGCCCGACTCGCGCAACTCGCCCTCGGCCGCCGTGAAGTCGATCCCGCCGCCGCAGCTCGACTGCCTGAACCAGCCGCTGACCCCGTTCGAATTGGCGAGGTAGGCGTACGACGTCCCGTCCTGATAGACGGCCATCATCGAACCGGCGATCTTCGGGCTGAAGTCGAGGCCGGCCGCCTCCATCCGCAGCGCCGTCTGGATCTTCTCCTGGACCGGCACCTCGGCGACCCGCGGGTCGTAGGACCCCATGTCCTCATAGCCCAACCCGTTGGACGCGAGCGCGCCGTCGTCCTTGCCCGGGATGACGTTGAACTCGTCGGCCGTGTGGTAAACGACCTTCTTGACCAGACCGTCGACCATGGCGCCAACGGCCTCCTTCGACAGGTCGTTGGCCGACCCGAAGGCCATCTTGCCGTCCCGTAGCACGCGCACGCCGATCCCGGCCTCCTTGACCGCGATCATCTGCTCGACGGCGCGGGCGTTGACGGTCACCTGGATCGATTCCGAGTCGTTGATATAGGCCTCGGCCGTGACCGCCGCGCCTCCCGCTCCCGCTTTCTTTGCCCTTTCGACGGCGAACCGGGCGATATCCAGATACTCTTTCTTGAAGTTCATCTCTTGCCTCCCTCGATATCGGTCCAGGCCTCGCCCTTGCCGCCGACGAGGATGCCGCGCACCCGGATCGTCGGCATTCCGACCCCGACCGGCGCCGTCTGCATCTTGCCGCACCTTCCCGCGCTCGGGAACATCTTCAGGTCGTCGCCGATCATGTCGATGGATTTCATGGCTTCGACGCCCATACCCGAGATGGTCGCCCCTTTGACCGGCCGCGTGATTTTGCCGTTCTCGATGAGGTAGGCCGAGCCGACGCCCATCATGAAGTTGCCGGTGATAACGTCGACCTCGCCCCCCCCGCCGACGTCGACGATGTAGATGCCGCGTTTCGTGTCGGCGACGATGTCGGCCGCCGGGACCGGGCCCTTGTCGATGAACGTGTTCCGCATCCGCGGGATAGGCGGGAAGCGGAAGGACTGCCTTCGCCCGTTCCCCGTCGATTTCATCTTCAGCTTCTCGCCGTAGATGATGTCGCAGAGGTAGTTCCTCTGTATCCCGTCCTCGACGAGGACCGTGCGCTCCGACGGCGTCCCCTCGTCGTCGAACGCGTACGAGCCCGGGAATGACTCGATCGTCCCGTCGTCGATGAGGGTGACGCCCTTGGCGGCGGTCTGCTTCCCGATCTGGTCCTTGTAGTTCGAACCCTTGAAGACGAGGTCGGCCTCCATGCCATGGCCGCACGACTCGTGAAAAAGGACGCCGTTTTCGCCCGCCGCGAGGACGACGGGGAAGACCCCGCGAGGCGAATCCACGGCCTCGAGGAGTTTCGCGGCCTTGGCCGCAGCCGCATCGACGACCCTCTCGAAGGCATTCTCGCCGGTGAAGAAGTCACGACCGGCGTAAGCGCCCCGCTGGTCCCAGGCTGCCTGGAGCTGGCCGTCGGCGCCCTTGATGTAGGTCCGGGCGATGAATTCCGTCAAGCCGAGAGTTTGCCGGACGATCTTGCCCGACGAGGTGGCGATATTGACGTGGCGGATGATCTCGCGCATGAACTGGATCGCCTGGACGATACGCGGGTCGGCCGACCAAGCCCGGTCCATCAGGGCCTTAAAGAACTCGATCTTCTGGTCGACGCCGATCTCGGACGGCAAGGGCTTGATGGGGAAGGAAAGCCCGGAGGTGAGCGAGGTCAAGGTGATAACGGATGGCGCGGTCGAGGCTGTGGGGGCCGCGGCCGCGGCGGCGACGTAACGCGCGGTCTCGTAGACGCGCTTGGGCTCGAAGCTATCGGTGTAGGCGTAGAAGGTGCGCCCGCCCTTGACCGCCCTGATCCCGACGCCCTTCTGGATCGTCGTCGTCGTGTTGATCTTCCGGTCGTCACTCGCGACCGAGTCGACGGCCGCCCTCTCGACATAGACGTCGCCGAAGTCGGCGCCCTTCGACATGAGGTGGGAGACGGCCTTGGACAGGACGTCCTCGGGGAGGATCAGGTCCGACGCTCCGGACGCCCTGCCCGGGCCCGATTTACAGCCCGTCGAGCTCAGGAGCATCTCCATGAGCGCGGACGAAAAGGCGACCGACGATAGGCCCGCGGCGCTTTTGCCGATGAACGAACGCCGTGACATGCTTTTCTTTTTTGACATGCGCGACCTCCTGCTGACTCCTACGATATCGATCCGGACACTGAATTCCTTCTCTTCACCACGCCGAAAGCATATCGTCGGCCGCTCGGCGTTGTCAATCTCCCGCGAAACCGCGAAAACCGATGCCCGAATAGCGTGTCGCGACGAGAAACCCCGCCGCACCGGCAAAAAGACAATAGACTTCCGCTCATCGTGATCACAAACAATCAAAAATAGTCCCCATCCTTGAGAACTGAAAGAAGCAGGGGCTTCGTCGAGGCCGCGACCAGGGCTTTGGAGATCATGCTCAACCTCACCGGACTCTATATATAGCCCCCCTATTTATGCAAGCCGCATGCCAAATCGGATCTCCGGGGAGGGATCTGGATTTACCGTAGAAAGACTCCCCGCTTCTGTTCAATAAAGCACGGGGAATGTCCGAATGCGGACGTTGGCTACGATCCCTTTTTCAGCTCGAGATGGAACCAGCCGGCCTCGTCTTTCCGGGAGATGACCTCGAAGCCCGATGCCTTGGCCAATTCGAGGAAATGATCCGCCCCCTGCCCTTCCGCGATCTTCACGCCGTAGCCGGTGTTGATCTCTTTCCCGGGCAATTGGATGTGGAGAGGGTAGAGGACATAAAGCTGACGCGGGTCGGTCTTCCGGGGGGGGAACACGACGTCCCAGATGAGGAGCCGGCCGCCGGGCCGGAGAACGCGGTGGATCTCTTGGAAGACCTTGGCGTGGTCGGCCGGCGCGATGTACATGAACGTGAAGAAAACGGTGGCCGTATCGAACGTCCTGTCCAGGAACTTGAGGTCCCGGGCGTCCATGACGATCTTGAGCAGGGGTTCGCCGGGGGCCCCCAAGAGCTCGTCTTTGCTGAGGTCGACGGCGACGACCTGCTTGCCCTTGAGCCGGCCGATGACCCCCTCCCCGCCGCCCCCGATATCGAGGATGAGGCCTTCGACGGGGAAGTCGGGCAGGACGACATCGAGCTTGTCGTGGTTGAGGACCTGTTCCGGTTTGGGCAGCTCCTGGGCGGCGAAGACAAGCACGGCGGCGAGAAGGACGGCGGAAAACGCCGTCGCGGCGATGTGTCGATTCCGTTTCATGAACATAGATCACTCCTAGAAAAGTTTGAGTGGCGGGGTCCGGTTCCCACCACCCTACTTATACGGTTCTGTCGGGCAAAAAGTTGCCGGAGGCGGCGGGGCGGAAGGCCCCGCCACCCGAAATGCGTCCTTTGTTCGGAGCGGACGGCGGCTGCGGCCGGCTCAAACCCGTGGACATGATTCCCGGTATGCAGGTCAGGGCGACGCCGAGCAGAATCGGGATTTTGGGCATATAATCTCTCCTTGTCAATCGGCCGCTTCTCCCGCCGGGAACTGCTCGAGGAGCCGGCGGAGCAGCCCGACAGGCAGGCCGACGACGTTGTCGTAATCGCCCTCGAGGCTTTCGACGAACGCGTCGTTGACCTCCTGGATGGCATAGCTTCCGGCCTTGTCGAGGGAATCGCCTGTATTCAGATAGGTATGGATGGCCCCGCTCTCCAGCTTTCTGAAACGGACGAAACTCTCCTCGTATCCCGTGAGCCATCTGTTGACGTTCTTTTTGAATAACGCGACGGCCGTGATGACGCGATGCCGCGTGCCCGAAAGCGCTTCGAGGGTCCTCCGGGCGTCTTCACGGTTACGGGGTTTTCCGATGATCCGGTCCCCCAAGCAGACGATCGTGTCCGCGGCGATCACCAGGGACGAGGGATGACGTTCGCCGACGTCCCGGGCTTTCAGGATCGCCGCTTCCAGCGCGAACTTCACGGGGTCCCGCTCTTTGATCTTCGTCTCGTCGACCCCGCTCGGGACGATCCGAAAATCGTCCACGATCTTCTTTAAAAGTTCCCGTCTCCTCGGGGAAGCCGACGCCAACACGATGTCCACAGAGCGACTATAGGGGCCTTCGCCCCGTCTGTCAACCCGATCTGCTAAGACATCTTTTTCAGGGATTGTGGACTTTTCGCACCCGGTCGATTACAATTTTAGCCTATTCTTGCGGCTGCGCGTCCCCCCAGGGGGATCGCGACTGTCATCTGAAGACGCCCCGCGTCCGGGACGGCCTGGAGAGAGTTCCTTGAAATGCCTGATCGTCGCGGCCGGAATGGGAAAACGCCTATCCGGACGCGCGGAGAGCAAGCCCCTGCTCGAGGTGGGCGGACGCCCGCTCATCGAGTGGGTCATCCGGGGCGGACTCCAGGCGGGTGTTCGCGAGTTCGTCGTCGTGACCGGATATGCGCGCGAGAAGGTCGAGGACCATCTGAGCGCCCTTGGCCCGGAGCGGGGGATTTCCGTCTCCTTTGTCCGCAACGACGAATGGGAGAAAGAGAACGGGCTCTCGGTCTTCAAAGCAAGGAACGAGGCGGGCGACAAGTTCATCCTGTCCATGTCCGATCACATTTTTGACCCGGAGATCCTCAGAGACCTGGCCGAACAGCCCATCCGTGCGGACGAAACCATCCTGGCCGTGGACGCCTGCGTCCGGGACAACGCTTATGTCGACCTGGAGGACGTGACCAAGGTCCGCGTCGAGGACGGCCGGATCTCGGCGATCGGAAAGGATATCGAGGACTATAATGCCTTCGACACCGGCCTCTTCTTGGGAACTCCGGCTCTCTTTGCCGCCCTCGAAGAGAGCCAGAAACAAGGCGATTTCACCCTTTCGGGGGGCATGAAGGTCCTGGCGGCGAAAGGCAAAGCC
Source organism: uncultured Eubacteriales bacterium (assembly GCA_964607985.1). Taxonomy (GTDB): domain Bacteria; phylum Acidobacteriota; class Aminicenantia; order Aminicenantales; family Saccharicenantaceae; genus JALHVH01. The sequence goes on along the minus strand of CAZSMW010000066.1, from coordinate 3,973 downwards.
AGAGTCATGGACATCGGCGGCCGGTTCTGGATCGACGTCGATGACGAGAAGGCCATGGAAAAAGCGGAAGGGTTGTTGAAAGCCGGGACCTCTGAGACGGCCAAGGGACGGACATGAGGTTCAAGCTTTCCCGGACGTGGACGAAAACTCTCCTCGGCATCGGCGTCGTTCTCGAGAACGTCTCGCGCTTCGGGGCCTGGTTCGCGGCGATCCTCATCGTGGGGTCCTCCTGGCTGTTCTTTCAGGCCTGCGCCTGGAGCATCATCCAGAACGCCTACTTCCAGAAGGTCCCGTTTTTCCGGATGTTCCAGGTCCGGATCACCAGTGACGCGCTCAACAGCCTGCTTCCCTCGGCCAGTCTGGGAGGCGACGCGGCCCGGCGCTGGTCTTTTTCATGTCGGAGAAAAAGGGCTTGCCCTGAGTACAAGGAGTGACCACGTGCGTTTGGACAGAGCTGTCGTTCTGACCGGCCGGCGGGGGGAAATCCTCTCCGGTATAAATGAGGTTCCCCCGCGGACCATCCTGGGTCTTTCCGTGCTCGAGCGAACCATCCTGACGGCCTCCCAGGCCGGGGTGAGGGAATTCATCCTGATCGGGGCGGACGCGGAATCCGGGAAGGCGATCCTTGCTTCTCTCGGCGAGGACAAGCGCTTCCAAGAAAAGGACAAGCGCTTGGAGTATGTCCCCCTCTCCGGGCTTACGGACCTGGTTCGCCGCGGAGCCCTCAGGGACCGGTTCTGGTTGATGGACGGCGACGTCGTCTTTGCCCCCACGGTCCTAGCGAAAGCCGCCCAAGCCGATCCGGGGGAGGACCGGGACCTTCTTGTGGTCCATAGCCTTGAGGAGGGCCGGCCCGGGCAACAGCCCACGATCAAAACGGCCGATGATGGCCGGACGATCACGGCTTTCGGCGGAGACGCGGGAGGGCGCGCTGCGTCTTACGCCGGCGTGGGCCTCTGTTCGGGCGAAACGCTCGCCAGGCTGGCCCGCGCCTTCACGATACGCGGCTCCGTTCATCTGGACGCGGATGTCATGAAGGAAACATTCGATCCCGCCCGGACGGTCGCCTTCGACGCCGGCCCGGATTTCTGCGAAACGGTCGCCTCCAAGGCGTCCGCCAAAAGGGCCGAGCGTTACCTCCTCGGGGCGGCCGGAAAGCCGACCGACGGATTTTTCTCGCGGAACTTCAACCGCTATGTCTCGACCTTCCTGACCCGTCATCTCCTCAAGATCAATGTTTCCCCGATGGAGATCAGCGTCGTCGTGCTCTTCGTCGGACTTCTGAGCGGCTGGTTTGAGGGGAGAGGGGGCTACCGGAACGCTGTCCTAGGAGCGTTCCTGTTCGAGCTGGCCTCGATCATCGACGGCTGCGACGGCGAGAACGCCCGTCTGACCTTCCGGAGCTCCAAGATCGGGAGCAGGTTGGACGTCACCAGCGACGCGTTGACCTTCGTCTTCTTTTTCATGAACCTGCCGATCGGTCTTTACCGGTCCACGTGGAACAACCTCTGGCTCATCCTCGGAGGCCTTTGCTTGCTGTCCATGATCCTGTTCTATGTTCAGTTCTCGATCTATACCCAAAGGTCCGGGATCGGCAACGATATCGTGGCCGTCGTCAAGGACATTGAGAAAAGCGCCGGCCGGCCGGGCTTTACCGGGAAGATCGACTGGATCGCCTCAAGGATTGCTCCCATCTACAGAAGGGACTTCTTCGCCACCTGGGTCTTCCTCTTCATCCTCTTCGGGGGTGCGAAGATCTTCATGGGGATCCTGGCCGTAGTCACTCCCGTAGAAGCCGTTTACATGTTCTTTTATTCGCGGCGGCGGCTCCGGCAGGAAAAGGCTGCCGGGGTCGAGGCCTGAATCGATCTACCGGCGGAAGCTTTCGCCGATGAACGTCAATCCTTCCACGATCCCGGTGCGCCAGTACTCCCACGTATGGGCCCTGTTGCGGACGCGGAACTCGTGCAGAATCCATATTGAAATTCCGCGGACTTTCGTTTAGGATACGTGCAAATGCTGAAAAAACACCCCAAGGCATTGGCCTTTCTCTTCTTTACGGAGATGTGGGAGCGGGTCGGCTTTTTCACGCTCATGGCCACCCTCGTCCTCTGCATGGACAAGACGCTGGGTTGGTCCGACTCCAGGAAGGGCGATTATTACGGCCTCTTCCTCGCCTTCCTGAAAAAATTGAAACGTTTTGCCGTCTGATAAGAAAGGAGCCCGAGCATGACCCTCATCCAAGAGAAAGTCCGGCAGGCCGCTGGCCTGCTTACGGAATTCGATATCGATTGTTGGATCACGTTCACGCGCGAAAGCGCGATCAACGGCGACCCTGTCTTGCCTTTCCTCGCGACGGCCGATGTGACCTGGCATTCGGCCTTCATCGTCGGCCGGGACGGCAGGACGCGGGCCATCGTCGGCCTCTACGACCAGAAGACGGTCGAAGAAACAGGGGCCTATGACAGTGTCGTAGGCTACGTCACAGGCATCAAGGAACCCTTCCAGGAATGTATGAAGGCGCTCGACCCGCGGCGGATCGCGATCAATTATTCCGAAGGGAGCGAGATCTGCGACGGACTAACCCATGGCATGTATCTCACGCTCCATCGGCTCCTCGCGGAGATCGGGATGGCCGAAAGGCTCGTCCCGGCCGAAAGGATCGTCTCCTCCCTAAGGGAGAGGAAATCGGCGAGCGAAATCGGCTTCATAAAGGAGGCCGTCCGGACGACCGAGGAGATCTTCGGCATGGTCCGCGGCTTCATCGCGCCCGGCCGGACGGAAAGGGAGATCGCCGCGTTCATGGTGTCCGAGGTCAAGCGGTGCGGTCTCGATCTCGCCTGGGCCGAATCGACGTGCCCGTCCGTCTTCACGGGGCCTGACACCGCCGGCGCCCATTACTCGCCGACGGACCGGAAAGTGGAGCCAGGCCACGTCTTGAACATGGATTTCGGGGTCAAGGTCAACAGCTACTGCTCTGACCTGCAGAGGACCTTCTATGTCCTCTGCCCGGGGGAGAGGGAAGCCCCGGGCGACGTCGCCAAGGGGTTCGCGGCCATCGTCCAGGCCATAGAGTCCTCAAGGCAGGCCATGAAACCCGGCGTCCAGGGTTTTGACATCGACGCGATCTCCCGAAAGGTCATCACCGCTGCCGGCTACGATGAGTTCCCGCATGCCCTCGGGCACCAGGTCGGCCGCTTCGCCCATGACGGGACGGCGCTACTCGGCCCCAAGTGGGAAAAATACGCCCGGAAGCCTTTCCAGCCCCTCGAAGAGGGAATGGTGTTTACGATCGAGCCGAGGCTGACCGTTCCCGGCCGGGGTGTCGTGACCGTCGAGGAGATGGTTGTCGTGACGAAGGACGGCGCCGATTGGCTGTCCACGCCGCAGAAGGAGATCCTGCTCGTCGGATGACGGGCAGAGGACCGCATTTTTTTCCAAGGAGTGAACATGGGGCTCTCTACAAACGGCTTTACGGGGTACACGGGCAAGCTGGCCTGGATTGATCTCACGGCGAGGAAAACCTTCGTCGAGCCGGCCGATCCCGCCGTTTACCGGGATTACATCGGCGGCCGGGGCGTCCAAGCCCGCCTCATCTACGAACATTTAAAGGGCTCGGAACCTCTGAAGGACCCCCTCGGGCCGAAGAACCGGATCATCCTTGGCTCAGCGGCGCCCAACGACACTCTCATTCCCACGGCCGGACGCGGCTCCTGCTCGTTCATCGGGACCATGACCCGCTCTCCCGAGGCGGTTCCTTGGGTCCCGGGCCACGAACCCCTTTACGGGCTCATTACGCACTCGAGCTGCGGCGGGCTCTTTCCCAACATGCTCAAGCGGGCCGGGATCGACCACATGATCATTGACGGAAGGGCTGACGCGCCCGTCCGCGTCCTCGTTTCGGAAGGGAAGATCGAGGTCCTCCCGGCAGAGGACGAGCTCTTTGAGGAACGGGGGGGCCGGAAGGTCGTCC
>CAZSMW010000065.1:0-15245 GCA_964607985.1 uncultured Eubacteriales bacterium | reverse complement strand
ACTTCTTCGGCAACATCCCGCTGGTCAAGCAGAACTTCAGCTTCGTCATCTTCGCGATCATCATCATTTCGATGCTGCCCGGCGTCGCCGAGTTTTTGAGACAGCGCCGGATGAACAAAAAATAGGCGTGAAAGTCCCACGAAGCTTTCCCAGGACCGGGAGCCGCATTCTTCGATAATCCGTCAGGTCGGTATGGAGCGGCGTAATCGTGATGAAACCGCGCCCGGCCGCCCGGACATCGGCATCACAATTGCCGGAAGCTTGGGGGCTGCCCGGTCCGATCCAGTAATACTTTTCGCCCCGCGGGTCGTTCTTCTCAATGATCTCGGGGTCGTATCTCTTCTGCCCCAGCTTGGCGACCTTGATCCCTCTGACCGGCGGGGGAGGGATGTTGATGTTGAGGGTGACTCCGGCCGGGAGACCATGCCTGAGCAGGAGCCGGGCCGTTTCCTCGACAAAGCGGGCGGTCGCTTCGAAATCATAATTCCATTTTCCGTCCGGGATAAGAGAAACCGCGGCGGAAGGGATGCCAAGGAATGTTCCCTGTATCGCCGCGGCCACGGTGCCCGAGTAGGAGATGTCCTGCTGTCCGAGATTACAGCCGAGGTTCATTCCCGAAAGGATGAGGTCGGGCCTTCGCGGCAGGAGCTTTTTCAGGGCGAGGTAGATGCAGTCGGCGGGGGTCCCGTCAACGGCGTAAACGCGCGGCCTGACCTTTTGGATCCTCAGGGGCCGGCGGAGGGTGAGGGAGAGGGAGTTGGCGCTCCGTTCCCTGTCAGGGGCAACAATCCAGGCGTCCGCGAAGCGCCTGATCCTGGCGGCCAGCGTCAGGATCCCGGGAGAGAAATGCCCGTCGTCGTTGGTGAGGAGGATGAGGGGCTTTGTGGCGGGGCCGATCATTTTTTGATCATGATGAGGAGCATCTTGAACCGGCCCACGGCCTGAAGAGCATGGGGAACGTTTGCCGGCATGATGATCGTGTCGCCGGACTTGACCCGGTTCGGCTCGCCCCCTATTAACACCTCGGCATCGCCGTCGACGCCGACAACCATGGCGTCGAACGGGGCGGTGTGCTCGCTGAGCTGTTGGCCTTTATCAAAAGCGAAAACCGTGACCGTCCCCGTCTTCCGGCTGATGACCTCGCGGCTGACGATAGCCCCCGTCTGGTAATTGACGAGTTCGCCCAGCCGGAAGACCCGCCCGGCCATGCCTTCCATTGTTTTCTGTTTGGTGATCGGGGTCATGCTTTTCCTCCTGAGTTCTTCACTTTTATCATACGCGCTCTCTCCCAAAATTGCTGATAGGATTCTTTCTTTTCAAGCGATGACGCAGACTTCTGTTGATACCCGGAATTCCAGCGACACGATACCAATTCCGGAGAGTTGGTTCATTTCCCGGAATTCCGACTCGCGTCCTATCGACAATTTTAGGATCTCTTCAATGGATTGACTTCGAGATAAGCGCATGATAAGGGGTTAAGATATGGTCGGGACGGGCGGATTTGAACCGCCGACCCCACGCACCCCAAGCGTGTGCGCTACCAAGCTGCGCCACGTCCCGAACACAAAACCTGATTATAGCAGAAAACGGGGTATCCCCTAAGCCTTTTTTGTTTCTTTTTTTATGGATGATACGATGTCCTGGAGCTCGTCGCGGACATCGTAGAGCGCCTTCCTGAGTTTGTCGGGGTGGACCGGCGCGGATGGGCGGAGCTCGAACTCCTCCTCGATGCGGCGCTTGATCCCGGCCATGGTCAAAGTTTTTTCATTAAGAAGCTCCCGGACCCTCTTGATGATTTCGACGTCCTTGGGGCGGAAGAACCGCTGGCCGCCGCCGGTCTTACCCGCCCGGAGGAAGGGGAACTCTTGCTCCCAGGCGTCGATCGTCTTAACGTCGACCTTGGTCAGGCGGCTGACCTCCTCAACTTTGTAAGCCAATTTGGCCGGAGCGCCGCCGTTCTTGAAGAGCTTCGGCTGAACGGATTCGTTTTTCACGGCCATTTTTTGTAAGCCTAACCATAGCATTTGTTTACCGCGGGCGTCAAGAAATTTCGTGAATGGTCCTCGTATGTTAAGCGGCCTGAAGCCGTCCTCATTCCCCCGGCCCCCAGGAACCAGTCCCGTCGGTTCCCCCGTCGAAAAAGCCGACGGGTCCCCCTCCGCTACGGGGGCTTGAGGACGGCATTCAGTGCCGATTAGACATTGTCAGTTTTATTGCGCTTGTTTTAATAGCAGATAATTGAATCTTGTTTCGGAATTCCAACTCGCGTTCTATTGGCAGATTCGGGTTTCCCAGAGCGTTTTGGTTAAAACGTGTTATAATCCATGCGCATGGCGCCTGATAACGAAGCCCTCGTTCCGCTTGCCGAGAGGATGCGGCCGCACGAGCTGGAACGGCTCTACGGCCAGGAACACCTTTTGGGGAAGGGGAAGATCCTCGCGGAGCTCATCGAGTCGAGCCACATCGTCTCCATCATCTTTTGGGGGCCTCCCGGATCCGGTAAAACGACCCTGGCTTACATGCTTGCCAAACGATTCGGCCTTCCATGGGTCTTCTTCAGCGCCGTCCTCTCGGGCATCAAAGAGGTCAAGGAGGTCATGGCCAAGGCCGAGAAGCAGAGGAAGATGTTCGGCAGGCCCATCGTCCTCTTCGTGGACGAGTTCCACCGCTTCAATAAGGCCCAGCAAGGGGCGTTCCTGCCTTACGTGGAAAGGGGTGATGTCATCCTTTTTGGATCGACCACGGAGAACCCGTCCTTCGAGGTCATCGCGCCACTGCTGTCAAGGACGAAGGTCCTGGTCCTGAAACCGCTGACTGGGGAAGCCTTGACCAAGATCGTGAACGACGCGCTCGCTGACGAGCCCTCAGGATTAGGCAAGATGAAACTCCGGATCGACGAGGACGCCCTCGAGATGATCATCAATTATGCCAACGGTGATGCCCGGCGCGCCCTTAACAGCCTGGAGATCGTCTCGAACCTGGCAAAGAACGCCGTCATCACCGTTGAGAACGTCCAGGAGGCCCTCCAGAAGCGCGTTCTCCTCTACGACAAGACAGGGGAGGAGCACTTCAATCTGATCTCAGCCCTCCACAAAAGCCTTCGTAACAGCGACGTGGATGCATCGCTCTATTGGCTGATTCGCATGCTGGCCTCGGGAGAGGAACCCCTATACATCGCCCGGAGGCTGGTCCGTTTCGCATCCGAGGACGTCGGGCTGGCCGACCCCCAGGCTTTGGCCATCACCCTGCACGCCAAGGAAGCTTACGATTTCCTGGGAACTCCCGAGGGCGAGCTGGCCCTGGCCGAGGCGGTCGTCTACCTGGCTTCCGCGCCGAAGAGCAACCGGGTCTATGCCGCCTTCCAGGCGGTTACGAAGGACGTGGAGATGAGTCCGCACGAGCCCGTGCCCCTCCACATCCGGAATGCCGTGACGCCACTCATGAAGGAGATCGGCTACGGCAAGGATTATAAATACGCCCACGACAGCGCTTCCTCGACCACGGACATGGAAACGTTCCCGGAAAGGCTCAAGGGCCGTAAGTATTACGAGCCGGGGACCCTGGGTTTCGAGAAGGAGGTCCGCAAGCGTATCGAGTGGTGGGAAGCGCTCAAGGATAAGATTCGCAACAAGAAGACTGAATAGTTTTCAATTGAAGCCGCAAGATAGGCATCCATTGGTGCCGCAACCTTTAGGTTGCGTCTTGTCTTAAGCGGCCAATCGACCACGCTCAGGCTGAAACCTGAGGCGCCAGCAAGAAAGACGCAGGCTGAAGCGGCCCTATCAAAGCAAAGACTTCTTATCTTCGTCTTTCTCCTTGATCAGATAATAGATCTCCCAGCAGAGGTCATCGGCTAGGCAGCCGAGGCAGGATTTCGGTGTGGTGGCCAGCTCGTCGTCCTCGATCTTATCCTTGAGGATCTTCTTGACGGCCTTCCGTATCTTATAGAGCAGAATATAGTTGACCATGGGATCGCACGCCCCTTATCATATCAGCTTAAAACGGCTGTGTAAATAACACAGCGGAGTCCAGGTTGATGTTGTCAAACGGCTGTTGTGCTTGTACAATAGCCCGAAGAGCACATGATGGACGCCATCAAGGTCGACAAGCTAACGAAGAAGTTCAACGGGTTCACGGCCGTGGACGAGCTGTCCTTCGATGTCGGGACCGGAGAACTTTTCGGCCTCCTTGGGCCTAACGGCGCGGGCAAAACCACTACCATAAACCTGCTTTCAACTCTCCTCAAAACGACTTCCGGATCGGCCCAAGTCGCCGGCTACGACGTTGCGAAGTCTCGTGACAGCGTCCGCAAGAGCATCGGCGTCGTCTTCCAGGAACCCGCCCTGGACATCAAGCTCACCGGCCGGGAGAATCTCGAGTTCCACGCCATGATGTACGGCATGGGCAAGACCGAGCGCCGGGCGCGGATCGACGAGGTCCTGCGCCTGGTCGATCTTGAGGAGAAGGCTTCGACACTCGTCGAGAAGTACTCGGGAGGCATGAAGAGGCGCCTCGAGATCGCGCGGGGCCTCGTCCATAGGCCCAAGGTCCTGTTCCTGGACGAGCCGACCCTGGGCCTTGACGCCCAGACCCGCCGGCATATCTGGGACTATATCCGGAAGCTCAACATCGAGGCCGCTATAACGATCATCCTCACGACCCATTACATGGAAGAGGCCGATTATCTTTGCGGGCGGGTGGCTATCATGGACCATGGCAAATTCGTCGCCCTGGACACCCCCGCAAAGCTCAAGGATCTGCTCGGCGGCGATGTCGTCTCCCTCGAAATCGAAGGGAGCGCAGCCGCTCTCGAGGAGGCGCTCCGGGGGGTGGACTGGATCAAGAAGATCAAGTTCCATGAGGATGTCTTCAGCCTGACCATGGAAAGAGGAGAGAGGCGCATCCCCGAGCTCATCCAGATGGCCCAGGGGCTTGGCATCACGGTGAACTGCGTCCACCTCCGAAAACCGAGCCTTGAGGACGTTTTCCTCCATTTCACCGGGAGGACGATCCGGGAGGAGAACGCGGGTCAGAACGGCAGATCCGGTCCCCCGATGAGGGGACACGGCAGGAGATGAAGGTGGCGATCAGCACAATCGCGATCTACGTCCTCTGGCTCCGGGAAATGAAACGGATCATGCGGGCGAAATCGCGTATCGTCGGGGCCCTGGCCATGCCGCTCTTCTTCCTGGCGTTCCTCGGCCTCGGGTTCAACCGGATGGCCGTTCCCGGCATGTCCGGCGACGTCCAATACATACGGTTCCTGGTCCCCGGCATCATCGGGATGTCCCTTCTCTTCACGTCGACCATGGGGGGATTGTCCGTTCTCTGGGACAAGGAGTTCGGGTTCCTCAAGGAGATCATGGTCGCGCCCGTCTCCCGCCTCTCGATCGTCCTGGGCCGGATAGCGGGTGGGACGACGACGGCCCTCGGCCAGGGCGTGTTGATCCTCGCCATCTCCATGGTCGGGGGGTTCAGACCCAGAGGGATCGTCCCCCTCGTTCTGGCCTTCGCCTTCATGGTCCTTATCTCCACGGCTTTCCTCGGCCTCGGACTCATCTTCGCCTCCCGGATGAAGGACATGCAGGGCTTCGGCATGGTCATGAACTTCGTCATCTTCCCCATATTCTTCCTATCGGGCGCAATTTATCCGCTCGGGAACCTTCCGGTTTATATCCGCGTTCTGACCTACGTCGATCCGTTGACCTATGGCCTGGACGGCCTCAGAGGCGCCCTGATCGGCGTCTCCACGTTCCCTATAGGCTTCGATTTCCTCCTTATGAGCGCGATCTCCCTGGTCATGGTCTTTCTGGGCGCTTATTTCTTCGAGAAGAGCGAGAGCGCATAGCCATGAAGAAAAGAGCATCGGTATTCCAGGCCGCAGTCTGTTTTTTCGTCTTTGCGGGTCTTCTGTTCACCATGCCCGCTTGTTCCCGGAAAAATGCAGGAACTTCTGGGCCGCCGAACGGGCCAGCGAAGATCGACGTCCGCGACGGCAAGCTCCGGATCGACTACGCGGGCCAAATGATCTTCAAGGGCGAGGTCATCGTCGAGGGACAAAAAGGGGACATCCGGCCCCTGGTCAACGTTTCCAGGCCCGGCGGCCGCGTGAGTCAGGTGGTCCTCTTGACTTCCGGAAACGATGGTCCAAAGCTCAAGATTTCCGGAACGGTCTTCGGGAGCGCGGAATCCTTCCCGGTGGAAGCCGACAGACGGATTAAAGGACCCCTCATCGTCCGCCATTCCTCCGGAACGAGTCGCAGTTTCCTCAATCGTGCCGTGTACGACAGGCGAGGCGACTGGGTCCTGTCCGTGGACGCCAACCCCGTGGTCATCGTCTCGCCTTCTGAAGAAAAAGAGGGCGGCCGGACCTTCAGCCTGACGGCCGAAGGTAGCGAGATCGTCCTTCGTTTTCGGCCGCGCTTCTACCAGAAGCACCGGGGGCTGCCGTACTTCGAGCCCTGGAGCTATAAGATCTGGCCGGGTTCGGTCGCCGGCTGGGTCTCCTGGTTCGCCTTCTTCGACAAGGTCACGGAAATGGACATCGTCGAAACGGCGGACGTCCTCTCTGAGGTCCTCCTGCCGTTCGGCTGCGAATACCTCCAGATCGACGACGGCTACCAGAAAGGGCAGGGGCGCCCCGAACTCTGGCTCAATGCGAACGACAAGTTCCCGCGAGGCCTCAGCTTCCTGGCAGGCTACATCAAGAGCAAGGGGCTCAAGCCCGGGCTCTGGACGAACGCCGCTTTCAACCAGGCGGATTTCGCCGAAGCCCACAAGGCCTGGTTCCTGACGGACGGCCGGGGTAGCCTCCACAAAGGCAACTGGATCGGATTATCGCTCGACGGTTCGGTCGCGGCTGCCTTGGACGCCGTGGTCAAGCCCATCTACCGGGGGCTCCACGACCAAGGCTGGGAGTATTACAAGGTGGATGCTCTTCGCCACCTTCGATACGAGGGCTATAACGCGGGCGCGGATCATTTCGCCCGCAACAAGAAAGACCTCGTGACGGCTTACCGGGGCTATGTCAGGACGATCCGGCAAGAGATCGGCCGCGACCATTTCATGCTCGGTTGCTGGGGGATCAGGCCGGAACTTACAGGCCTCATCGACGGTTGCAGGATCGGGAACGACGGCTTCTCCTACGCCGGGTTGGCCCAGTACAATTCGTTCAATAACGTCGTTTGGCGGAACGACCCGGACCATATCGAGCTCAACGCGGACGCTTACAAGTCGCTGACCGTTACCTCGCTCACCGGTTCGCTCCTCCTCCTGACCGACAAACCCGCCGTCTATAAAACGGACGCCGTGGAACCTGCCAAACGAGCCGTGCCCGTCATCTGGACCCTTCCCGGGCAGATCTTTGACGTCGACCCGTCCCGCTCAGCCGAACTCTGGCGGGTCGATAGCGAGGTCAGCGGCTCCGGGCCAAGGGCTTTCGACGCGGGCGCCTCGACCACCTGCGATCTTTTTCTGCTCGAAATCAACCGGCCGTTCGAGAATTGGGCCGTTCTCGGCCGGACGGGGGAGAGCGCCGCGGAAGTCCGGTTTGCCGACCTCGGGCTCGATCCGGCCAAAGAATATTTCGTTTTCGAGTTCTGGACAAAGAAGCTCCTGGGGAGTTTCACGGGCGCCTTCATCCCGGGACCGATTGACCCCAGATTCCGGTGCCAGGCCTTCGCTGTCCGGGAGAGGCTGAACCGTCCCCAGATCGTCGCGACGAACAGGCACGTCTCCTCCGGAGGGGTGGATTTAGTCGACGCGAGCTGGGAAAATAGTGCATTGACCGGCCGGAGCCGGGTCGTCGGGGGAGACGCTTACGAGATCTATCTAGCTGTGCCTGAAAGTTTCAGGCTCGATAAATTCATCTGCGATGGCGCGGATGTCCTGGGGACTGAACGGATCGGCGTTCTCATCAAAATCATCCTGAAGTCCGGGGAGGGCCGAGAGATCCGCTGGTCCGCCCTGTTCTCGAACTGATCCCGGGCCGGCAAGGAGGCGATAATGATCAGGAAGCATTCGTTCATGGTTATCCGGGGCATGGCTTTCCTTGTTCTCACGGGAAGCCTGCTTCAGGCCAAGGTCTATACCCTTTATTCTCCGGACAAGAGGATCGAAGTGACCGTATCGGTCACCGACAGGATCCTATATTCGATCGTCTATGATTCGAAAAACCTCATCAACCCTTCGGCCATCTCCATGATCATTAACGACAACGTGGTCTTGGGCAAAGGCCTCCTTAAAGTCGAGTTCGTCGAGCAAAGAAGCGCGGACGAAAAGATACTCCCTCCCGTGAAAGAGAAACGGGCCGTCATTTCGGACCGGTGGAACGAGATCACGTTGCACTTCAGGGGAAATTATGGGCTCGTCTTCCGGGCATATGACGATGGGGTGGCCTATAGGTTCTTCACCGGCTACCGAAGAGATATCAAGATCAATTCCGAAGAAGCGACATTCCTTTTTGCCGAAAACCATTCGGTCTGGTTCCCGTTCACCAAGAGCCTGCACACCTCCTTCGAGAGCAACTACACTTACCTGCCTCTTGCCGAGATCGGCTCGCAGAGGTTCGGTTATGCACCCGTCCTTGTGGACGTCCCCGGAGGTCCCAAGGTCGCCGTCACGGAAGCCGATCTCGAGGATTATCCCGGGATGTTCCTCACGGGAAACGACAAGGGCGGGCCGACGCTTACGGGCAAGTTCGCTCCTTATCCTCTGGAGGAAAAACTCAGGGAGAAGAGCGACCGTGAGCTCGAGGTCGTCAAAGCGGCGGACTACATCGCCATGACAAAGGGGAACCGGAATTACCCCTGGCGCATCCTGGCGATCGCCCCAACCGACGGCCGGCTCATCGAGAACGACATCGTTTACAGGCTGGCCGCGCCGTCGAGGATCAAGGATCCCTCCTGGATCAAACCCGGGAAGGTCGCCTGGGACTGGTGGAACGCGAACAACATCTTCGGCGTCGATTTCAAATCGGGGACCAATACGGACACATACAAGCGCTATGTCGATTTTGCCTCCAAGAACGGGATCGAATATATCATCCTTGATGAAGGCTGGTCCGCTCCTGATGACCTCTTCAAGATCAATCCGGAGATCGACATGACGGATCTCCTGTCCTACGCGGAAAGCAGGAACGTCGGGGTCGTCCTTTGGTGCGTCTGGTACACTCTGGATAATCAGATGGACCGGGCCCTGGACCAGTTCGCGAAGTGGGGGGTCAAGGGCGTCAAGGTGGACTTCATGGACAGGGATGATCAGAAGATGGTCGGATTCTACTGGCGGTGCGCCGAAGCCGCGGCCAAAAGGCGTCTCGTCGTCGACTTCCATGGCGCCCACAAGCCGACCGGCATGCGCCGGGCCTATCCCAACGTCCTGACCAACGAGGGCGTCATGGGGCTTGAGTACAGCAAATGGAGCAGCACGGTCACCCCTGAACATGACCTCCTGATCCCCTTCATCCGGATGCTGGCGGGGCCGATGGACTTTACGCCCGGAGCCATGCGAAATGCCCAGGAAAATCAGTTTAGGACCATTTTTGACGTTCCGATGAGCCAGGGGACGAGATGCCACCAGCTGGCCATGTACGTGGTCTATGAAAGCCCGCTCCAGATGCTTTGCGATTCACCCTCGAGCTATGAACGCGAGCCGGAGGTCCTATCCTTTCTTTCCGCGGTGCCGACGGTCTGGGACGAAACAAGGGCTTTGGACGCCAAGGTGGGTGACTATTTGGCAGTGGCCCGAAAGAGCGGCCGGGATTGGTATGTCGGCGCCATGACCGACTGGACGCCGAGGGCGCTTGAGATCAAGCTTGATTTCCTGGACGATGGGACCTATGAAGTGGAAATTTACGCCGACGGGACCAACGCCGACAGGTTTGCCGCGGATTATAGGAAAGAGGTCCGGCAGGTCGGCAGGGGAGATGTCCTCAAGATCGACCTGGCCCCCGGGGGAGGCTGGGCCGCCCGAATTACCAAAAAATCCTAAAAATAGGCCCTCTCAATCTATCCCGCGTCCAAGCCCCCAAACCATACCAAACTAAAAAGAATCGCATTTCTTTTCGTGTGATTAGGGCAATGGCTTGGAATTCCGGTCCTGCTGTTGATAGTAGATATTTCATCCGCGATGGTGTTGCCCCTCCTAGACAGGAGAAGGATACAAGTTCTTGTATAGATATTAAGGAGTGTAGCACCTATTGATATTTTCATTTGACATTACGGGGCCCGACTGCTATTATGGCTTCGGTTTATTTCAAAGTCAGCACTCGATTACCATGCGCAATAGGCACTTCAAGTATTTTATTATCATGTTCGCCGTGCTCTTTTTTTTCGGGGGCCGGCCGATCGAATTTGGGAAAGATAATACTTTTTTCCACGGTTTCTTGATCCCGAACCCGATCATCCGGATAGGCTTGGGGGTGAACCTTAGGGATCTCCTCATCCGGTCGTCCTCGGGTATGAAGATCTATGAGGTGAACGGGGGATACACGCTTCTGGGTGATGACGTCGAGGAAGCCAGGATCAAGGGAGAACGCGAAGCGCTCACCGAGAAATTCGTCCTTCTGGTCGCTCAGACCGATGACCGGAATGGAGCGGAGAAGATCGCCTCCGCACTCAGGGAGAAAACGAGTGTTAGGGTTTTCGTCGAGGAGGCACGGGAGGCCGGATCGGGAGGAGTTTTCCAGGTCAAGTTGGGAGACTACCTGACTCAGGGATATGCCTTGGCAGAGATGAGCAGGCTGAACGCTCTGGGCATGAAGGACGTCTGGGTCGTGCGGGAGGTTGTGACGCTGGAGGAGTCCAAACCCCAGTGGATCCTCATCGAGAACGCGCTCCAGTCCCTGGGCTTGGACTCAGTCCTCTACTTTATCCCGAGCCATCCTCAAAGCGTATTGTCCTACAACGGCCGGAACTACAGGGGGATCCTCATTCTCCGGAGCACTCCAAAAGGGATCGTCCTCGTCAATCTCCTGAACCTGGAAGATTATCTGAAGGGAGTTGTCCCCGGGGAGCTCTCTCCCGACCAATTCGGAGAGATCGAGGCGCTCAAAGCCCAGGCCGTGGCCGCCCGGACCTACGCCATCAAAAACATGGGGCAATACAAGGCGCTGGGTTACGACCTCAGCGACACCCCATCTTCTCAGGTTTATGGAGGACTGGACGCAGAAAGACCTTTGAGCACCCGAGCGGTCGACGAGACCCGCGGAGAGGTGATCCGATATCGTGGAGAGTTGATCAATGCCCTCTATATGAGCACCTGCGGCGGGATGACGGAGAACGTAGAGAACATCTTTTCCGGCAGGCCCGAAGCTTACTTGAAGAGCATAGAATGCGCTTATGAGAAACGGCCGGAATGGCAGATCGAGGGTTCTCAGTTCATCGTTCCCATCCCGGCGGCAGGACGAGACGTTTCTCCCATCCTAGCAGAGCTCATCAGCCTTCGGGTTCTTCCCTTCAGGGCCGATCCTAGCTTTTTCAATGAATCCTGTCCTTTCGTTGAGGCGGTCGCCTCGGTCCGGCAGGCACTTCGGGCAGCGGGAAAAACCGCTGACGGATTTTCTCCCCAGCCCTCCGCACTTGATTTTCCGGGCTTGGCCGGGCTTCTCGTCTCGGCCTTTGGATGGCAGGGACATGTCGAAAACCTCCTTCTGCCGAGCGAGGTCAACTTCATCCTGAAGGATGTTGCAGGAGTCAAAGTCCGGGACAGGAACAATCTGGCATATTGCCTCCAGATGGGGATCTTCCCCTTCCTAACGGACGGCCCGCAAAGCGTTGGACGCGCCGCCACGAGGGCCGAAGTGGCCTTCGCCCTCTCAAGGGCCCTGTCCGGATACGGAGATCCTTATCACGAAGGTCTTTTCAGGGGGTCTGTGGCTGGGACGATCGAGGTCGAAGAAAACACCCAACATCGAAACCTGAAGTTTGCTCAACAGATGTTCCTCCTGAGGAATCTGGAAGGCTCGCGTTCCTTCGCCGGCCGGCTTACCCTGCTCGGCGGAGAAAAGCTGCGTTGGCTGGAGAGGGATGGAGAACTGCAACTTCTCGAAGTCCCGTTCCCCGCCGGCACCAACGTCCTGGACCGAGCTTCGCGGTTCAACCGTTGGCAGGTCCGGAAATCGCGGGAAGAGCTTGAAGCGGTCATCAACCAGCATTACCCGATCGGGAGCCTCATCGATATCGCCGTCCGGAAACGGGGGCCTTCCCATAGAGTCTTGGAGCTTCTCATGACCGGGACCGAGCGCCAGACCGTTGCCAGAGGCCTAAGGATACGTACGGCCCTGGGCCTTAGGGACATCCTTTTCGAGGTGGACAGGGAATATGACGCGGAGGGCCGCGTGACCCATTTCGTCTTTTCGGGAAGGGGATGGGGGCACGGAGTCGGGTTGTGTCAGGTCGGGGCTTATGGCATGGCCCAAGCCGGCGCCCAATACAGAGACATCCTGAAGAAGTACTACCGCGGCGTCCGGATCGACAAGATCTTTTAATCCCGGGTCCAAGACTATTGACGCAATCATCCCGAGGAGTAAAATAAAGAACTCGATTTGCGGCGTCAACGGATAAAAAGCCGCATTCGAAGAAGCGGTTCTTTGGGTCTCCCCGAAACTGCGTCCCGGAGAAAACTGGAGAAAAGTGGAAAAATGAAGTCTGGAAGAACAATGCCCGGGGTCCTCTTACTCGCCTTGTGCCTTCCCCTTCTTTCCAGGGCCCAGCCGTTGAAGGCCGTTCGGGTCACTCAAGCCCCCAAGCTTGACGGGGACCTATCCGATGAGGTCTGGAAATCCGCCGAGCCCTTCGCCGGCTTCCGAATGGTCGAGCCCAGGCCCAACCAAGAGCCGACGGAGAGGACCGAACTGCGGGTTCTCTACGACGAATCCAACCTTTATTTCGGCGTTCGCTGCTATGACAGCGAGCCTTCCAGGATCGCTGCCAATACCATGGCCCATGATGGGGGCGGCGAACATTCGGAGAACGATGATATCATCAGGGTCCTCCTCGACCCATTCCAGGACAAGCGTAACGCCTACATCTTCTTCGTCAATCCCCGCGGTGCGCGAAGCGAAGGGTTGGCGTCCGGCGAGCATTACAGTCTCAATTGGGACGGGATCTGGGAAGCGAAGGCCAGGATCATGGCTGACGGCTGGAGCGCAGAGCTCCAGATCCCGTTCAAGACGATCTCCTTCAAACCCGGCCTGATGACCTGGGGGATCAATGTCGAGCGCTATATACCCCGTAAGCTCGAGACGATCCGGCTGTCGGGGACCAACCGGGACAACTTCTTCTACAACCCTGTGGAGGCCGCTGCCTTGGAGGGCATCAGGGACGTCAAACAAGGAAAGGGGCTCACGTTCCGCCCCTATGGGCTGGCGAGCGTCCTTAAAGACCATGTCATGAGGAGCGGGTATGACGCGAAGCTCGACGGCGGCTTTGACATTTACAAGAATTTTACGCCGAACCTGGTCGGCGCTTTTTCCTACAACACGGACTTCGCGGAGACCGAGGTTGATGATCGTCAGATCAACCTGACGCGCTTTGCCCTTCGTTTTCCGGAGAAGAGGATGTTCTTCCTCGAGGGATCGGACATCTTCAGCTTCGCTTCAAGCGAAAGCTTCACCCCGTTCTTCAGCCGCCGGATCGGTCTTGTCAACGGACGGCAGGCTCCGATCGCCTTCGGCGCCAAGGTCTACGGCAGGATCGGCGACACGAACCTGGCCGTCCTGGACGTCCGGACCGATAGCTTCGGGGAGCTCGCGGGGAGGAATTTCTTCGCGGCACGCATGTCTCAGAACATCCTGGAGGAGAGCAGGATCGGCTGGATCTTCACCAACGGCAGCCCGACCGGCGAGAAGAATTCCCTGGCCGGAGCGGACTTCACATATCAGACCTCGCGTTTTGCCGGCAACCGAAATTTCTCGGCCTCCGGCTGGTATGCCTATACCTGGAACGAACAGAAACAAGGCCGTCACCATGGGTATGGATTCAGACTCGATTACCCCAACGATCTCTGGGATATCGGGACCTCATATGCCTACTACGGCGATTCCCTTGATCCAGGACTCGGTTTTCTGCCCCGGAACGGGATCCAAGCCGCGTATGGCCAGATCTCCTTTCAACCGAGACCGGAAAAAGGTCTTCTGGGCCGGCTCGTCCGCCAGTTCTTCTTCGAGCTCAACGGCGACTTCTATTGGGATCTTGCGGGGCGGCTGGAGACACGCAAGATCTTCACGGCCCCCATCAACCTCCACACCGAGAGCGGAGAACATATCGAGTTCAATATCGGCCCCAACCGGGACGTCCTACCCCATGATTTTGAGATATCCAAAGGCGTCGTCCTTCCCGCCGGTCCCTACAATTTCACTAACTACCGTTTCGAGTTCAACTCGGCCGGCCACCGGGCGGCCGTCGTCGACCTGAGTTGGCGTTTCGGCGGATTCTATTCGGGTCACTACGACGATGCCGAGCTCGGGCTGACCCTGAAATACAAAGGTTACGCGACGGCTTCCCTGAACGCCAATTTTGTCCGAGGCAGCCTGCCGCAAGGGAACTTCAAGGAGAACGTCTACCAGATCAAAGTCGACCTGTTCCTTTCGCCTGACCTCGGCCTCATGAACTACATCCAGTATGACGACGTTTCCCGTGAGCTTGGCTGGAGCACGCGGCTCCGTTGGCGGATCTCTCCGGGAAACGAGATCTTCATCGTCTATAACAAGAACTGGGAAAAGCGCTGGGACCCCGCGAGCCGTTTCTTCCCGCTCGAGGAGCGCGGCGTGTTGAAGATCTCGTTCTCGATCAGGCCTTAAGGCGGTTGCAAATCCCTCCGTCCGCTTTTCCAAATGGGCAAACATAACCTCCCCTTTATTCCAACAGGGAGGCGCAAGGATCCTTACTGGTAGAAGACGAGGTTGAGATATCGGTCTGTGGGTAATCCGGGAAGCCGGCCCAACGCTGACAATCAAAGGGAAAATTCTCTTTGCCGGGCAATTTCCGTGCAGGAAAAGCGAGTCGACGTTGCCCCTTAAAAGGGAGTAAAAAGAAGAAAAGAGGAATTTGACACTCCACGAGGAATCATCTCTTTTCGTCTGATTGAATCAATAAGGGCCGAATTCTTACAGGGCGGCACTGGATGGCGCCCGTAAGCCCCCGTAGCGGAGGGGGGACTCGTCGGCTTATCCGATGGGGGGAACCGACGGGACTGGTTCCCCGGGGGCCGGGGGCCAAGGGCGGCTCCAGGCCGCTCGCACTTCCCCT
>CAZSMW010000064.1:0-8488 GCA_964607985.1 uncultured Eubacteriales bacterium | reverse complement strand
GCTCCTGGATGGAGGGTTGGTACACGGATCCTCAAAAATAGCGCACCTGCATAAGAATCTCGGATAATATTCTTATTTGGATCTTCTTTTGGAAAAAACATGATCAGGCTTTGCCTGAGCTCAAAGCCATAGGCTTGTCGGCGCGCACGAACAGCCACAACCCGACACCCATCAACGCGAATACCGATCCGGTCGCCAGTGCTGCTACCCAGCCAAAAGCTTCTGCAGTGATCGGGACGAGAAGAGCCCCGATACCGCCCACAACGTTTCCACCCGTGTTCATGACTCCTGTGGCTGCTGATGCGTGTTTGCCGGATACGAAGATCGCTGCCGTCCAGTATGCTCCCTCAGTGAGTTGAGTACATCCAAAGCTTAGCGAAAGGAACACTACGGCCAGATAAGGATTCTTGGCTGTGGCACCGAGGAGAAGAAGCCCGGCTACAAGACTAAGGCCGACCATGCCGGGAATTCGGCATCCCCAGCGTGACCCGATGCGTTTGCAGAGACGATCACACCAGAGCCCCCCGACACTGGCAGCGACCGCACCGACCATCCAAGGAGCTGCAGCGAAGTAGCCGCCTTCCAGGATTTTGAATTTCCTAACATCAACAAGGTAGATAAAGAACCAGTTGAAGAAAATATAGAACACGTAGTTCATACAAAAATAGCTTGCGGTAAGCAACAGGATGTCTCTGTTTTTAAACACGCGCTTCCAGGCTGTCCTGCCTTCGATAGCATGCTCCGGTGATGGCCGGTTTGCATTGATCAAGTCCAGCTCTTTCTTGCTGACCCGGGGGTGATCGGCCGGATCGTCTCTCGCATACCACCACCAGACTCCTGCAATCAGAAATGCTAAGGGTGCCGTCAAGATAAAGGATGCACGCCATCCCATTGTTTCCATCAGCCAAGCGATTAACGGTGCCGTCGCTGCGGCGCCCAACGTCACCCCGGTACTCGTCAATCCGTTCGGAAATGCCCATCCCGATACTGGGAACCAGTTTCCAATTGTTCCACCGCCGGTCACCGGAAACAACGGTGCTTGAACGACGCCCATAAGAAATCGCAGTCCGATGAGCGTGGTTAGGATGAAGGTTGTCGATACAAGGGTCGTCCTGGGCACCAGGCCTGTGGCCAATGTCAGGATCCCCCATAATACAGCGATGATCGTGAGTGCCCGACGGGATCCCACAATGTCGCCGAAAATGCCGCCAGGAAACTGAAAAATGGCATATCCCCAAGCAAAAGCCGAAAGCACCATCCCCAGCTGAATCTTGGACAACCCGAGATAAGCCATAATACTTTCGCCGGCTATGGACATGTTCGTTCGCAGCACGTAGGCCACGAAGCTCGCCATGAATATAAGTGCAAGGATCATCCATCGCACATGGGTACGTTGATGATCAGAGTGAGCTGCGGTTGCTGTATTCATCTATTCAAATTTTTTATTCTCTGGAATCCCGAAATGAACTTATCACACTCGAAACAACCTGGTCAATGGCCACAAATCAACCTGAGCTTATCATGAGTTCTGACTTATTCTGCAAAGTCAATGTCATTCAAACAAAGATGTTTAATCAAAAGACCTTGACAAATCAAATGAATAAATTTATAAGAAACATTATGGGACTGGGGAAAATGACTAGGGGAGAAGCTTCTCCGGCAAAAGCCTCTTCACAACCACTGAGCGATAGAATTCACGATTGCCTCAGGGAGGTCATCATTAATACAGTGGGCTCGTAATGGCTCATCGCTCAAAAAATCATTGCGCATACATAAGAAAATGCCAGAAGCACTCATAGAAAGAGGCACATCTCATATCAGTAGTATTATCAAGAAGCATTGGGACCTATAGGCTGAATAGTCCAGATTAAATGGATATATGATCGATTGGATAGAAATGAAAATATGAAGGAGGAAAAGGATGAGAAAGAAAAATATTTTTATGGGCGTTTGTGTTTTCTTGATCCTTAATCTCGTATGGCTCAGCGGCCTTTCCTTTGCCCAACGTGTGACGGGAAAGATCATTGGTAAGGTCACAGACGAAGAGGGAACCCCGCTCCCAGGCGTGACTGTCGATTTTTCCAGTCCGTCTCTAATGGGAGGGGTGCATTCACAGGTCACATCGGAAGGTGGAGATTACCGCTTTATTAATTTGCCTCCCGGAACATACAAACTTAAGTTCTCCTTAGGCGGATTTCAAACCGCTGAAAGGCAGAACATCAAAATCTCGATGAACACAACAGTCACAGAGGACATAATTCTGAAACAATCAACTGTTGAGGAGTCAATTGTAGTCACAGCACAAGCCCCCGTTGTCGATGTGACGAAATCAGGAGTGTCTATCAATTTCACAAAAGAGCAAATGGAGGACATTCCTAGCGGGCGGTTTTCAGTTTACGATAT
Organism: uncultured Eubacteriales bacterium; assembly: GCA_964607985.1. Taxonomy (GTDB): domain Bacteria; phylum Acidobacteriota; class Aminicenantia; order Aminicenantales; family Saccharicenantaceae; genus JALHVH01. The sequence goes on along the minus strand of CAZSMW010000064.1, from coordinate 6,085 downwards.
TATCAAACAAACACCGGCAATCCCCCAGCAAGATCAACGTGAATGGACGAATACTATTTATGGGTCCAATACTTCCAATAATGCTTACCTCGTTGATGGCATAGATGTCAGCAGTCCCGGTCAAGGTCATGGTTGGAATTGGCAACCCCAAGATATGTTCGAAGAGGTGGAAGTTTCAGGAATAGGAGCACCTGCAGAGTACGGGAACTTCACGGGAGCTGTGATCAATATTGTGACAAAATCCGGGGGCAACACGTTTTCAGGGAGCCTCAGTTATTATGGTCAGTTCAAAGGCCTGACTGCCGACAACAGCCCAAAAGGACTTGCTTTGAGCATCCCGCCCGATAAGGTTTTTTCTTTCAGCCGTGACAAATATCTCAATGCCTCGTTCAATTTGGGCGGCCCCATCGTAAAAGATAGGCTTTGGTTCTTTGGATTGTACGAGAGAAATGATGATAGTTATTCAGATTGGCTTATTGATCCTATACATCCCAATAAGTATCTAGGGAACAAAGCCCTTCTTAAACTGTCATCCCAACCGGGTAAGAAGCACAGACTCGTAGGATCCTATTATTATGAAGACTATGAATTTCCTGAATCTCCTGATGAATTCAATCTACCTGAGACAGTTATTAATGAACCGGGCCACACATACCAATGGACTTTACTGGACACATTCCAGATAAGCAACAATGCCTTCTTTGAACTCAAGTATTCCGGCTGGAGGACTTTCGATGCTTATGTCCCATCCATGGGAGGCAATATCAATGATATAACCACTTATGATGGATATACTGGTGTTAGGAGTGGAGCACCATATTGGGCATATGAAGGGAAAATGTCCAGGGATCAGGCCAATGCCAACTTTACCTATTTTGCGGAAGATTTTTTAGGCGGATATCACGACTTCAAGGTTGGCGTTCAGTATACGAGAGGAACATCGGAATGGGTTGGAGGCTATTCCGGAGGGAAGAATCTTTACCTTTATGACGGGTATCCGCTTTACCTGTATGAGTATAATCCATTCATGTACGGCGCAACCTCTAACAATATCGGTGCTTTTGTTGATGATTCCTGGACCATCAACGACAGGCTTACGGTGAACTTGGGATTTCGATTCGATCACAGTGACGCGTCCGTCCCTTCCTGGTCTGTTTATGACGGTTGGCAAAAGACATCCGGGATAGTTCCCGGATTCAATAATATATTAGATATGAACGTTTTTGCACCCCGTCTTGGCCTGGCCTATCAATTGACGCCGGACCGCAAGACATTACTAAAGGCTTCATACGGCCGTTACTATGAGGCCGTCCGTCATGATGCCTGGAGCTATCCGGGGCCCGCCGTTTCCGATTATATCATCTCCTACTGGGATGGGGCCGCAAGCGCCTGGGTTCCATTCTATACGATCCCGGGAGGATTGGGATACATCATCGATCCCAAACTAAAAAATCCGTATGCCGACACATTTTCCCTTGGGCTGGAAAGAGAGCTCGGGCCGAATTTATCCGTCAGCGCTGCCTTTATCTCTAAAAAAGAAAAGGACTTGATAGGATGGGAAGACAGAGGGGCGACATACGAACAGATCAGCCTTGTATCTCCCGATAACGGTCAAACCTACACTGTTTTCAACAAGACCAGCGATTTGGGAAGCACTGAATATTGGATCACCAATCCATCTCGTTACGGACAAACTTATAAGGCTCTGATCCTTTCTTTCGCCAAGAGGTATTCGAATAATTGGCAACTCTTTTCCTCTCTCACTTGGTCTAGAGCTGAAGGCATAAACATCGTGTCCCATCTGACAACCTCGTGGGCATTGGCAACAAGAGGAAAGTTCGGCAAAGATCCCAACGACTATACAAATGCCGGTGGCCCGTTAAGTCACGATCGAACGTGGATATTCAAACTTCAAGCAAGCTACTCTTTCCCTTGGGGCATAATGGCGAGCATGAATTATCTTTATCAGACCGGAAGGCCGATTCCCATGTTTACGAGAATTTATCCTGATCAAGGACAACGGCGAATATTGGCCGAGCCAAGAGGTCCCGATAGATATAAACCGTGGAGCCTCTTAGATTTCAGATTACAAAAAACATTTAATATTCATAAGTCACTCAGATTCGATGCGACGATCGATGTCTTCAATCTTTTCAATTCAGGGAGGGTGACTGGTTATCGATCTCACGACCTGTGGAACCGGGCTTACAATGAACCGAGTGCCATCTTTTTTCCGAGAAGATTCCAGATAGGACTAAAGCTGAAGTTCTAGAAGATTCCACGAATTCTTTATATCCTTGCCAGAAAACCCCAGGCTAATATGCCCGGGGATGAATGGCATCCCCAAGCAAAGCGGAGGCAATTCACGTTCATGGCTTGAAACGCCAGCATTTAGGGCCGGGAGTTATCATTCTTTATCTGATCTTGGCTCTTTGGACGATCTCGCGAAGCTTTTCCCTTACATTGGCAGCCAACGGCTCTGGTTTGTGTTCGGCAAGAACTTGATTGACTGTTTCTGTCGCCCGCTGAACAAAGTCCTTCCCGCCCTTTTTGAGCCAGCTGTCGTAGTTAGAACGTTCGAAATAGGTGGGATACCAGCGTTCTCTGTAATGCTTAAGGGTATGGTCTGTGTTTAGAAAATCTCCATCAGTTCCGAGTTCGGCGATCATATCCAGGGCCAGAGTCTCATCGCTCACCTCAAATTCCTTCGTGAATGCTTTTATCCAACTCACGATCTCGTCGCACAGGACCAGCTGAACGAAAGAAAACGTGAGCCCGGATTCCAGATATCCGAGGTCATGGATTATATTGCCCCCCGCCAGCGTCTCCACGACCAGACTCAGCGCTGCCTCTGCTGCGGCCTGGGAGTCGACGGTTTTGGATTCAGATGCGCCGGCTATAGCGAACATGGGAAAGCCGTAAAACTGACCCAGAGCTTGAGCAATCGTACGCTCAGGCTCACAATAAGACAAGACCATAGTTTTCATATCGAAGGTGGAACCCGGAGGCATCCCGGGAACGATGACCGGGGCTCCCTCTTGTTTCAATTGAGAAAGCGTTAAGCCCATGAGGACACCCGCAAAGTCCAGTGCAATAGAACCGGCGGGCGTCACGGGACTCGTGACGGCTGCGGTCGAGGCAGGAATATAAAGCGAGGGAAGGTTCTTGGATGCAAGAAAGAGGAGCTTTTCCAGGGCTTCTTTGTTGTGGCGAAGCCCTGACACAGCGTTGATGTAGCAGGCTATGAGCGGTGTGCTTTTAAGGGCCTCAGCCCCACCCATAACCATCTCGGCCATTTCCACCGCGTCTCGGCACCCTTCCATTTCGTAGGTGACATAAATTATGGGCTTAGTTGTATTGGACAACATGGCCTCCATCTGATACCGGTCAGCAAACGTTCCGTCGACATCAGAAGGCAGGACCATGGACATCACATAGTCGATCTGTGGAAGGAAGTCACAAAGAGTCGTGCCTTCCACAATATCTTTGACTACAGGCTTTCGACGTTTACCAGTGCGATGGTCGATGATATTAAGACAGTCCGAGCCCGGTCCATAAAAACAGCGATATCCCGCTACCGGCATAATAGGATCACCTTTCCGATTATATAAAATCACCTGTTTGGGGACAGTTTTGAGAGCCTTCTCCACGATTTTTGAAGAAACACGGACAAGGTTGCCATCGGTCACACTAGCGCCGGCCTTTTTGATCAACTGAACAGCCTCTTCCAGATACAGCCGGACTCCGACCCGCTCTAATATTTCCAGGCTGGCCTCGTGCATCCTGCGGCACTGTTTCTCAGAAAGGCGAGGGAAACAGAAAGCTTTGGCAACTTTTTCTTTTTGATTGGGCTCGGTCATTTTCTTTCTCCTTGATAATCTAAATACTTGAAATCCTCTGGAAAATCAAGCATTTGCGGGATATCGGGCGCTTGGCTATTGTCGCCACAGATGCTATATGCACTATGAGCTTCATCAGAAAAATCAAGCGGGGTAACGCCGTCTACCCGGCCGAAGTCGAAAACGTCCGCGTCGACGGAATCGGGATCTTTTTTCTTGGGCATACCTATGTTTTGCGAACCGACCTTCAAGGCACGACCCATCAGGCGTTTTGGGCGGCCGGAATTCGACAGCCATCCTCGGTGACAATGACCGGCTGAGATGAGATATCGTAGTGCTAAACTTTACTTGACCGATCGTAATTTATTCATTTAAAGGAACTTCGAAAAACCAACTGTCGAAAATAACTTTAACCGAACTTCGATCTGGATGTCCTCGTTCGCCGGGAGCGTGAGACGATAGCGGTCGGGGTACTCGCAGGTTTCGGCGGTTGCCTTGCCCTGGGTCACCTTATCCGAGCCGATGGCCCCGGGAAGGCGCAGGATGACCGCCTGACCTTTTGTGGAGTTCATCATCGCCGTGATCGTTTTCCCATCCCAGGCCAGGGCCTTCATCAGGATCCCGGTGCGCGTCGGGAGACCCTCGACCCGACCTTTTGTCCAGCCGGACGGGAGCGCCGGGAGGAGGTCGATGAGGCCGGGCTCCGAATAGAGCATCGTCTTGATGACGACCGCCGGCAGTCCGCCGCAGATGTCCACGTTGAAAACACTCTTCGGTTCGTGGGTCGAGGTCAGGGCCGGCGTCCAGTAGTCGTTGGCGAGCCAGTCGATGATCTCCGCGGCCGTCTTCGCGTCCCTCAGGGTCGTCGCGGCCTGACCGAGCTGGACGAGCCCGAAGGCCATTTCCCGCCGCACCTCCTTCCGACGCCACTCCATCTTTTTCTCGATCGCCGTTTGGAAGCCCTCGATGAGTCCCGGGTTCGCTCTGACGTCGGGCGGCATCCAGTCGAACAAGGCAGCCAGGTGGGAGGCATGGCGGTGGGCGTAGTTGTCCTCGAGGTTCGGGTCGATCCATTCGGCGACCGCACCGTCTTTGTTGATCCGGTAATCCGGCATCTTCGCCAGCATGGCCGTCCAGCGCTTGACACCCGCCGGCTCGATCCCGAGTTCCTTGCAGGCGGCGATGAGGTTCCGGAGAAGTTCCTTGGCCAGGCCGGCGTCCATCGTTGCGCCCACGCATGACTGCGATTTCGTGTTCATGGCATCGTTCTCGGGGGAATAGGACGGGCTGAAGACGTACTTCCCGTCCTTGCCCTCAAAGAGGAAGTCCTCGTAGAAGAGGGCCGCGTCCTTCATGAACGGAACGGCCTTTTCGGCCGGGAACTTCCGGTCGCCCGTGTAGAGCCAATAGTCATAATAGAACTGGGCATTCCAAGCCGCGCCGGCCGTCCAGAAGGTCATCGGCCAAGTCTTGTCGAAGTGATTGTTAAGGCCGTGCGAGCTCGACCGTGAAGGGATGTGGAAGCCGCGGGCGCCGTAGATGACCGGCTGGAATTGGCTGAAGACGGCGTAGAAGCCGGGGTCGCGCGACCAGGGCCTGATGACCCGGTGGTTGAACTCGAGCCCGTTGGCCTCGGCCCGGACGAGGAGGTAATCCGATTTCTGCGGCACCGTCCAGGAGGACGTGTCCATCGCGGCCAGTCTCTTCTTGAAGGCCTCGAGCTTGCGTTTCTGTTCCTTCATTCCGGCCGGCGTGTAGTCCGGGACGCCGTCCTTCATGACGGGCTTTTCGATCTCGCGGAGCTCCTTGAACATCGCGATGAGATCATCGTGGGTCCCCCCGGCCTTGGGTCCGGGCGTCTTTTACCCGGCCGCAGGGGTAGCCACCGACAGGGCGCTCAAGAGACACAGGATGAGTCCGATGAGGTTCTGTTTCTTCATGAGGACGACTCCTTTTTCTTGGATTCCGGCGTGAAGTCCCAATAGACCGTGTATCGCTGACCGAACAGCTTGTAGAAAGGCACGAGCGTAATATCCGTCGGCACTCCGACGTTCTCTGTCCGGAAGGTCAGGGGCTTGCTCGGGACGGGCTTGATCCAGGTCGACGGGTCCGCGCTCTTGACCGCGAGCTTCGGGACGGCGGCTGGATCACCTGAGGCCCCATAGGAGCCGAATACCTTGTCGTCGGGCATGTTCACCGGACCCAGCTCGCCGGCCAGGACGATGGGGCCGTAGAGGACGGCGGCG
>CAZSMW010000063.1:0-9283 GCA_964607985.1 uncultured Eubacteriales bacterium | reverse complement strand
ATCATCCCCGATGACGAAACATCGTAGTGGACTGCGAAACGCTGCGCTCATGGCGGCCGCTTCGGCCGTCCCTTTTCTTATATTTCGCTGTCATTGACATCGCCGAGCGGCCGGAAGTATATTGCCCGTGTGGTCAAGATGGGTGATTCATAGGTCGGGATAGGAATTTGCTTTTCCCGTGACGCCACGAATTCCTGCTCCGACCGATGAAGTTCCCAACGTGACCACATTGGTAATATACTTCCGGCCGCTCGGCGATGTCAATGACACCGAAAAATGCGAAAATCGAGCCCGAAAAGTATCTTTGGATGGTAGAAATATTCCCCGCTCTCCTCGGCCGCCATGAGCGCAACCTGCTCGAAGACATGGGACGGCGGCCCTCATGGAAGCCATGAGGACTACAAGGTTGAGGCCTATCCGCCACAAACGCCAACTCCAGGTGATCGATAATCCGGTCCACTACGGCAACCTCCGTGATGAAGGCGACGATCTTCATCCGGCCCCCGCATTTCGGGAAGATCATCGGGTCCACCTCATAGACCTTCCGGATCATGGCAGCGCTTCGCAGTCCTATATGAGGCTTCCGAATTAGGGCCGCCCATCCTTTAGAGGGAAGGCGCCGGAGCTCCTCCTCAACGATCCGGAGCACCGTCGGACTCAGACTCGCCTTCTTGACCTTCCCCGCGGTGCTGTTCAAACCGTTCTACAAGTTGTTTGATGATGTCTGGCGCTGTCATGTTTAATCCTTTGTATTTAGAACTTTCGCTTATCACAGCACGCTTCGACTACGCTCAGCGCGAACTTCGTCCTGAGCGTAGTATTTAGACTCCCTGCGACTGGGCTAACCTGATTTGAAGATTAGCTCCAACCGCGTCTGCGTAGCGCCGCAAAGTGGACAAACGAACATCATCAGCATGATTTTCAATGCGGGAAATGGCAGATTTTTTAGTCTGTAATTTTCGAGCTACTTCTTCCTGCGTTAAACCTGCCGATTCTCTTGCCTGACGTAAAATAACGCCAATCTTGAAATCGGCGTACCCTGCCTCATAGTTTTGTGCGAATTCCGTATCGCGTTTAGCGCGTTTTTGAATATATCGTTTTACATCGCTCATGATTTTTTCTCCTTGCCAAATATTCTTCCTTACGCCGAATAGCAAGCGCAATTTCCTGCGGAGGTGTCTTTTGTGTTTTCTTAGCGAAACCGTTTGTCAGGATTAACAAAGCGCCACTATCGAAAAAACCCAGCAATCTGAAAATGTCATTTCCAAATTGTATGCGGACTTCCCAGATACCTTCGCTATCAACCAGTTTCTTGAAATACTGACGAGGAACTACATCCAACTCTTCAATCAACTGCAATACCCATAAAACTTTTTGCGCCTGCCTGCCAGTCAGAGAATCAAGAAACGCCTCAACAGGACTATCGCTGTTTGGAAGGCGATAGAAATCTACTGTCCGCATATTCCTATGTTATCACAAGTGTGAACTTGACGCAAAAGGTTTTCGTGTGTTGAAAGGAAAGCGCCCAACCGGTACGAATTACGAATTACGCACTACGAATTAACCCAACATTACTATAACCTCATGGATTTGTTCGTCATCCCAGAGAGCGTCATTTGACCGGCCCCGCACAGGCCGCGACCAACTTGGCCACGGCCGAGACGACGGCGAGCTCGGCGTCGGCCGCCGGTTTGGCCGCTTCGGCCAGGATTTTTCCCTTTTCCTCCGCCCAAGCCACCGGCTGGCTCTCCCCTTTCAAGAACAGGCCGAGCGCCTCGAGGCCGATCTCGCAGGCTCGGGCCAGTCCGAGCGACAGAGGCTCGATCTCTCTCAAGGACGGCGAAGCCGCGATGAGGGGCAGGACCCGAACGTGGTTGGCCTTCCAACGCGCCATGGTCGCGCCTATCCCCCGGCCGAGGACCGGGTCTTTTCCAGCCAGGAATTGGTCGACTTCCTTCCTGAAGGCCCGCGCGGCCAGCGATTCGGGCGCGCAAGCATCGACGAAACGGGTTAAGGGGGAAAGACTGATGTAAGCGGCCTGGCCGCGCCGCAGGTAATTCTTGAGAGGCTCGACGGTTTCCGCCAGGACCTGGAGCGGCTCGATCCGGGTGTCGCCGGCGAGGCGTCTGAGCAGCATGTCCGGGTTCTTGAGATGGAGAAGGCCCAACTCCTCGAGCTCGACGCTGACCGGACCGAGGCGGCGGTACATGTCGTCGACGTTCGTCACCGAGGCCGGGGACCAGAGCCGCTCGGCGATGGCCGCCGTCCGCGGCCAGATCCGAGAGTCGATCGTCTCCGGCGTCACGATCTCGGACCACATCGTCGCTTCGCCGCCCAGGATGAGCGCCTTCTGCCGGTCGTCGAGCGGCGAATCCGGGGGCAGGGGGTCGTTCAGATAATGGGCTTCGGCGGTCAGGCAGATGTCGATGTAATAGCCGTTCGAGAGGATCCCCTGATATCCTTTTTGAGCGGCTTCGACGAGGGCCTTCGGGCCGCGCCACGAATGGATGACGATGTCGTTCGGCAGCCCGGGCTGGAAGACCTCGTCCCAGCCGACCATCTTCTTGCCGTACTTGGTCAGGATATTGAGAAGACGCTTGTTGAAATAGGCCTGGAGGGCGCCCAGGATGCCCCCACAAGTCCGAGAACCCCGTTTTTCATGTCACCTTTTCCCCTGTTGGAATAATTTGCCCATTAAGCCACAACAAAGCCCTTATACTTCGCGAAACACCGCTCGAAATGATGGAAGAGTATCTGGTAAAGGACCGGCCGCTCCGGATGTCGAGGACGATAGACTCCCGCCATAGCAGGAGAATGGCCTCAAGAAACGGGCAAACATCACAGATAGGACCACCTCTCCCTGGAAAGAGGCGATGACCGTGGCCCGGAAGGGCGAATCCGGTCGAGAAAACGTCAACAGCCGTTGACGCTCGACCAGGAGAATGGAAACGGCGGGGAACAAGAAATTCGCAAATAAAGCCGGGGCATAAAAACGGACGGATCGGGGAGGTTGCTCGAGCTACGCCTTCGGGGTCATCTTTATCATCTCCGGACTCAAATCGCCGGCATCCGTTAAAAAGGATTGAATTTCCGGCCGTTTCGAAATAAAGTAAGATGAGAAAAAAATGGCGGCCACCCCATGTTAAAAAACATACCGGCTCTGGCGGAATGCCTGGTCCGAAATCCGAGTATGCTTCGCGTCTCTCCGAAGATCAGTCTCGCTCTCATGAAGTATATGGGTAAATTCCGGGTCCGCCGCGTCGGCGGCCGGACCGTCCTTCATTCCCACCTCCCGCCCCTTAACAGCCCGGCCTACGGACGCTTCGTCCAGGAGCACCTTCTCGGCAAAAGCCCGGGGCCCTCTCACGCCCAGATCGGCCTGACGGACGCCTGTCCCCAGAAGTGCGGCTATTGCTACAACAAAGGCCGCCGGGGAACGGCGATGGATTCGGGGACGATCCGGCGGACGATCTCCGACCTGAAATCCATGGGGGTATTCTGGCTCGGGCTGACCGGAGGCGAACCCCTTCTCAACCGGGAGATCGCCGAAATTACCGCCGAGGCCTCGACGGATTGCGCCGTCAAACTTTTCACGACGGGAAGCGGACTGACGCCCGCCCTCGCGACGCGCCTGAAGGACGCGGGGCTGTTTTCCGTCTCCGTCAGCTTGGATCACTGGACGGCCGAAGTCCACGACGCCGTTCGGGTCACGCCCGGAGCGTTCCGGACGGCGATAAAAGCTATCGAGATCTTCCGGACCGCGGGTCTCCATACCGGGGTTTCGGCTGTCCTCTCGGCGGAGATGATCCGGCGGGGACAAGTCGAGCCCTATCTCGAATTCCTTCAGGGGCTGGGCCTCGACGAAGCCTGGCTGAGCGAGATGAAGCCTTCGATTCAAACCCCCGACGACCCAATGGGCCTCGTCACCCCGGAGGAACGTCAAAGTCTCATCCGCCTCCAAGACCGTTGGAACCGGTCGGGACGGATGATGGTCAACTACTTGGGCCATTTCGAGAGCCCCGCTTATTTCGGGTGCAACGCCGGCTGTAAGATGATCTATGTCGACGCCTTCGGCGAAGTCAGCCCGTGCGTCTTCGCCCCGATGTCGTTCGGAAACGTTCAGAAGAAACCGCTGACCGAAATCTGGTCCGAGATGCGCAGCTGCTTCGCTCCGGGCTCGGATTGCTTCGTGATCCGCAATCACGGGCTGCTTCGGCGCCGGGCCGAAGGTCGTTTGCCGATCCCCCCCGAGGTCTCTCGAGACCTGATGAAGCAGGTCCGCTTCGGCGCTCCGGGACGGTTCGTCGAGCTTATTGAGCGGAACGGAGGGAAAGCCTCATGAGTCCGAAAATGATCCGAACCGCCGGAATCGCCTGTGGGTTGATGTTCGCCGTGGTCGGAGCGATTTTCCTCCTGAGCCCGGACGCCGTCCTCCGGCTGATGAATTCGATCGGCCGGGGCTTCGGCCTGGCCGAGGCCCCGCTCGCCGGGGCCGGATTCTATCTTGCTTTGGCGGTCGGCTACATGGTCGTCGTCACCATCCTGGCCGCGATGATGGCCCGCCATCCGGGGAACCCGGCTTACCCCCTGCTCCTGGCCCAGGCCAAGGGCGCCAGCAGTCTGCTTTCGTTCGGACTGTTCATCTTCCACCAACAGGCGTTTGTCAATTTGGCGAACGGCGTGGTGGACGGGGCCATCGGACTGTCCGTTTTCCTGATCTACCGATCGGTCCGAAATAATCCCGCCGTTTCCGGATCATGAGCTTGCGTCTGCGGATCGCCGAACTCGGACTGCCCCCGGCCGTCCGAAAACGGGGCATCCGCGAATTGTTTGAACTCTCCGCCCGCGCGTTCGAAACGCCCGCTCCGGACCTGGCCCGGCTGAATCCGGAGGAGGCCCGTCGCGTCTTCGCCCGCTTCACTCACGAACAGGCCGCGCGGCTTCAGACCGACGACGCCGCCCGGAGGCGGATCGAACGACGGCTTCGGGAGGAAGCGATCGCTTTCGGCCGCAGACTACGGCGGACCTTGGGCCTTCGGACGCGGGCCCAGGCCATGCGGGCCGCCCGTATTCTTTATCGGGCCATCGGGATCGATTTCCGCTCTTCCGTCGCCGGCGAAATCCGCATCGCCGCTTGTTCGTTCGCCGAAACATACACGTCGTCGACCTGTCGGACCATCGCCGCCCTGGACGAGGGTCTTCTCATCGGTCTCGCCGGCGACGGCAAACTGTCGTTTTCGGCCCGCCTCACGGAAGGGGATCCGGCCTGCCGGGCTCGGTTTGACTTCCCGGAGACGCTTCGATGAAGACCGCGGTCGTCGTCGGCAGCGGGGCGGGCGGCGCCGCGGCGGCCGCCGAACTCCAGGGCCGGTTCGAGGTCACGATCCTCGAAGCCGGGCGTGAATTCCGGCCCTTCGGCTGGAATCTCAGGATCCCCACGGCCGTCAAGCGGGCCGGTTTATTGTTCGACGCCCGCGAGATTTCGTTCCTTTTCCCCTTCATGAAGATCGACAGGGCCGGCGACGGGATGGTCCATGTCCGCGGCCTCGGCACGGGCGGGACGACGACGATCGCGACGGGCAACGGGCTCCGGCTCGACGGGGACCTCAAGACGTTGGGGATCGATCTCGACGAACAATTCGAGGAACTCGGACGCGAAATTCCGATAACGACGAAGCATGGAAAGCTCTGGCGTCAGCCGACACGGGACCTCTTCGCCGCCGCCGAAGCCATGGCTCTCGGTCCGCTGCCGACACCGAAAATGGGCCGGCATGAGAATTGCCGCAACTGCGGCCGTTGCGTCCTGGGTTGTCCCTTCGGCATCAAATGGGACAGCCGCGAATTTTTAAAAGACGCGACGGCCAAGGGCGCCCGACTTGAAACACGCGCCGCGGTCGAACGCTTGGAGATTCGGGGAGGCGAAGCGAAGGGGGTCTGGGTCCGGAAGGGATTCCGCCGACGTTTCGTCCCCGCCGACTTTGTAGTCATCTCGGCGGGAGGACTCGGCACTCCGGACATCCTGGCCGCGTCCGGATTCCCGGGCGAACCCCGCCTGTTCGTCGACCCGGTCCTCTGCGTCGCCGCCCCCTACCCCCGGGCACGCCAGAACACCGAACTGCCGATGCCGTTCTATATCCAAAGACAAGGCTTCATGATATCCCCCTATTTCGACCACGTGAGCTATTTCTTCAACCGCCGATGGAAACCCCCGGCCGAGAATATCCTCAGCCTTATGATCAAGCTGGCGGACGAGGGCCAAGGTTCGGTCGAAAACGGGCGACTCCGGAAGACCTTGACCCCGGGCGACAAGGCCAAACTCTCCGAGGCGACGGCGCTCTGCACGGAGATGTTCGGACGTCTCGGAATTTCCGATCGGGATCTTTTTATGGGGACACTCAACGCCGGGCATCCCGGCGGGATGTTCCCGCTCACCCGGGCCGAAGCTCAAACGCTTCATCACGACCGCCTCCCGGGCAACGTCTACATCGCCGACGCTTCGCTGCTTCCGTCCGCCCTCGGCCGCCCGCCCATATTGACAATTATGGCCCTGGCCAAAGCCGTGGCCAGGCGCATCGCATCCCAAAAATCCGAAAGATCGTCCCTCGCTTAACTTGATCGAAAACCATTCAAGGCCGGCAAGCAATGGCTTAAGGATAAAATTTGCTTTTTCCGAGCGGGCTGAATTCCCCCTCCCGACATTGAATTTGCCCCCCAGTCCATGGTGGAACTGTACCCCCGGCCGGACGGCGATGTCAATAGCCCCCGAAGATCCAATAGGGGCAAGAAATCCCGCCACACCGGCTAAAGGACGATAGACTTCCGCTCCTCGTGATCACGAATAATCAAGAATATTCCCCGCTCTCCTCGGCCGCACTCATGGAGCCGCAAACTCGTCTCCTTGAGTACAGGCCGAAGCGGCCGCCGTGAGCGCGACCTGCTCGAAGACATGGGCGGGCTTAACCTGTTGATAATAGAGGTCCAGTAACTTGCTCTACTTCTTCGCCGGCCCCCTGAGCTCTTCGAGCTTCTTCTGCATGGCCCGTTTGTTGTGGGTGTCGGCGAACTCAACCGCCTTCTCCACGGCCTTGATTGCCTCGAGCTTATTTGGCTGGAAAATTCACTCAAGGGCTGGTACATTGATCGGGGGCAGGTCAGCGGTCGGCCGGCTTCCTGGAAAGCGAGGCTGGAATTTGGGATAATGAATGGCCGGATGATGGACGGCCCGAGGGACTATTTCAAGCTCCTTGAGAGGGCGGCGCGCCGCGCCGCGGGTGAACCGGAACGGCGGGCGAGATGCGTCCAAATGAAGCTCGGGGATGCCGTGTTTTCGAGAAAGAAGTGATTAAAGTCCCCATTGAAAGATAGGCTGAGAATGAATAAGAGCTGAGCGGGACACTTCACATAAGGAGAGTGACATGAAACGAAGTGATTTTCTGAAAACGTGCGGAGCCGGCGTTTGCGGCTGCGGCGTGCTGGGTTTGCCGGCTCCTCTTTCCGCCCGGGCCGAAAACGGGGAAGGGCAGACAGCGACAGCGCAGGCCGAAATAGAAAGGGCATAGCATGAAAGCAATTGTCTGTACAAAATACGGACCACCGGAAGTTCTTCAACTCAAAGAGGTGACGAAGCCTAGTCCAAAGCACAATGAGATTCTAATCAGGATTTATGCAACGCCAGTAAATTTCGCGGATACGTTAATACGAAATTTCAAGGCAATCTCCCCTAAAAAATTCCACATGCCATTCCTCTTCTGGCTCATCGGGAAAATAACCTTTGGTTTCAGAAAACCAAAGATAACAATTCTAGGGAGTGAATTTGCCGGGGAAGTTGAGGTCGTCGGCAAGACTGTGACAAGATTTAAGACCGGTGACCAGGTTTTTGGATATTGCGGTCCCCGTATGGGTGCAAATGCTGAGTATTTATGTATGCGTGGAAATGGTGTGGTGGCAATCAAACCGGCTACTATGAGCTATGAGGAAGCCGCTGCCGTTCCCTACGGGGCAATCATGGCGTTGAATATACTCAGAAAAATCAATCTCCGGCCAAATCAAAAAGTCTTGGTGAATGGAGCTTCGGGAGGGATCGGTCCGGCAGTGGTACAGCTTGCCGGGAATCACTTTGGGGCAACCGTGACCGGTGTATGTGGTACGTCACGACTGGAATATGTAAAATCCTTAGGAGCGGACCAGGTTATTGACTACACCAAAGAGGATTTTACCACTAGCCAAAAGACCTATGATTTTATTATTGACATATTAGGAAAAAGTCCGTTTGCACGGTGTAAACACTCACTCACGCCGGACGGACGCTGTCTTTACGTCAGTTTTAAGATGAAACAGGTTTTCCAAATGCTTCAGACGTCAATGACCGGCAGCAGGAAAGTTGTCTGTGTGCTGGTAAACGAAAAGAGTGAGGACCTGATTTTCATTAAAGAGCTTATTGAGGCGGGAAAGATCAAATCGGTCATAGATCGGTGCTTTCCATTAGAGCAAACTGCCGAAGCCCACCGATATGCCGAAAGCGGAAACAAAAAGGGAAGTGTCGTCATATCAGTGAAATAACAATCACATTCGTTTGACCTGCCCCCCCTCACAGAGAGGACCTCATCCCTTAAAAATGGCCCCCCCCCATAATGCTTGAAAATGTCTCTTCAGAAGTGGTATATTAAGCGGGGCAGATCAAATGAAAGCAATAGTTTACACAAAGTTCGGGCCACCTGATGTTCTTCAACTTAAAGAGGTGGAAAAACCCATTCCCAAGGTCGATGAAATATTGATAAAAGTTCATGCTGCCTCCGCAAACGCATATGACTGGCGTCACCTGAGAGCTGACCCGTTCTTGATCAGATTCATGGGCGCTGGGCTTCTAAAACCAAAACACAAGATACTTGGAGCCGACATAGCGGGGCAGGTTGAAGCGGTTGGCGGCAATGTCAAGCAGTTTCAGCCAGGTGATGAAGTTTTCGGAGAAGGCGGCTACGGAGGATTTGCCGAGTATGTATGTGTTGATGAAAATAGATTTGTGCTGAAGCCGGCCCATCTAGCTTTTGAAGAAGCAGCGGCTGTCCCAATGGCAGCACTCACAGCTTTGCAGGGTCTTCGCGATAAAGGACAAATTCAGGCGCAGCAAAAGGTTTTGATCAACGGAGCCTCTGGTGGTGTGGGTACTTTTGCAGTACAGATTGCTAAATCATTCGAAGCTGAGGTAACTGGCGTTTGCAGTACAGCAAAAATGGACTTAGTGCGCTCAATCGGCGCAGACCATGTCATTGATTACACTCAAGAA
>CAZSMW010000062.1:0-1967 GCA_964607985.1 uncultured Eubacteriales bacterium | reverse complement strand
ATCTTCTACGAGCAGTCGGGAGGCGGGGTCACCTTCTCCGGAGGCGAACCGCTGCACCAGCCCGAGTTTCTTGCGAACCTCATCGACGCGCTCAAGGCCAAGCGGTTCCACCTGGCCTTAGACACGTCGGGACTCGCGCCTTGGGAAGTCCTGAACAGGATCGTTCGGAAGTGTGACCTCATCCTTTATGACCTCAAGATCATGGATGACGTCAAGCACAGGAAATACACGGGGGTTTCAAACCGTCTCATCCTTGACAACCTGAAGAGGCTGGCTTCCCTCGGGAAAGATATCTGGGTGCGCATTCCTTTCGTTCCCGGCGTCAACGACGACGAGGAGAACATCAGGCGGACGGCCGATTTCCTCCGCCCGCTCCCGAACATCAAGCGCGTCAGCGTCCTCCCTTACCATAAGGGCGGCTGCGAAAAATACACGAACCTCGGCAAAGAAGCCGGCTTCCGCGCCTTCGAACCGCCTTCGGAGGAACGGGTGGGAGCCGTCCTAGAACTTCTATCGGGCGGGGAATTTCAGGTCCGGAGAGGAGGATAAAATGAACGAAAGAATCCGGAAGCTCAGAGAGCAGAGCCTCAAAGCCGTTCCTACCATGACGGGCGAACGGGCAAAGCTCATCACCGAATTCTTCAAGAGCGATACCGCCAGCCGCGTCTCGATACCCCTCCAGCGGGGCCTTGCTTTCAAGTATCTGATGGAGCACAAAGCCATCTGCATCAACGAAGGCGAGCTCATCGTCGGGGAAAGGGGCCCGGCGCCAAAGGCGACCCCGACTTATCCCGAAGTCACTTGCCACAGCCTCGAGGACATTGACATCCTGGACACCCGTCCCAAGACCTCCTTCAAGGCGGACGCGAGCATAAAAAAACTCTACAAGGAAGAGATCATCCCATTCTGGAAGGGACGGTCCATGAGGGATCGGATCATGTCGGAGATGACGCCGGAATGGCAGGACGCCTATGAGGCCGGCATCTTCACCGAGTTCATGGAGCAGAGGGCGCCCGGCCACACGGTGCTCGACGGCAAGATCTACAAGAAGGGGATGCTCGACTTCAAAAGGGACATCGAAGAGTCGCTTTCCAAGCTCGATTTTCTTGCCGACCCCGAAGCCCTCGACAAGCAGGAAGAGCTTAAGGCCATGGCCATCGCGGCCGGCGCCCTGATCGCGTACGCCAGGAGGCATGCCGAAAAAGCCCGCGAGCTGGCGAAAAAAAAGAAGAGCGCCGCCCGGAAGAAAGAACTCGGGCTGATCGCCGAGGTTTGCGAACGGGTCCCCGCCCACGCCCCGAGGGACTTTCACGAAGCCCTCCAGTATTACTGGTTCGTTCACATCGGGGTCATCACCGAGTACAATACCTGGGACTCCTTCAATCCCGGCCGCCTGGACCAACACCTTTGGCCCTTTTATCAGAAGGGGCTCGCGGACGGCTCCTTGACCAAGGAAAGCGCCAAGGAGCTTCTGGAGGCCTTCTGGGTCAAGTTCAATAACCAGCCTGCGCCCCCCAAGGTCGGCGTCACGGCTGAGGAGAGCGGGACCTACACCGATTTCGCCCTGATCAACGTCGGCGGGCTCAAAACGGACGGGACGGACGGCGTCAACGACCTCTCTTATCTTATCCTGGACGTCATCGAGGAGATGAGGATCCTCCAGCCGAGTTCCATGGTCCAGATCAGCGCCAAGGGTCCGGAGAGCTTCCTGCTCCGGGCACTTCGCATCGTCAGGACCGGGTTCGGCCAGCCCTCGATCTTCAACACGGACGCCATCGTCAAGGAGATGGTCCGGGCGGGCAAGTCCGTCGAGGACGCCCGAGACGGCGGCTCGAGCGGCTGTGTCGAGACCGGGGCTTTCGGCAAGGAGGCCTACCTCCTGACTGGCTACTTCAACCTGGCCAAGGTCTTCGAGATCACCCTCCATGACGGCTTCGACCCGAGGACGGGCAAGACGATCGGTCTCC
>CAZSMW010000061.1:0-8053 GCA_964607985.1 uncultured Eubacteriales bacterium | reverse complement strand
CGGATCAAGGTCATGTCCGACCTTGATATCTCCGAGCGCCGCGTCCCCCAGGACGGCCGGTTTCGGCTGAAGATCAAGGACAAGACCATCGATTTCCGCGTCTCCATCATGCCCTGCATCTACGGAGAGGACGCGGTCATCCGCATCCTCGACAAGGAGATGATCACGGAGGCCATCTCGGAGCTCAGGCTTGACCTCCTCGGCTTCTCCGACGAGATCCTGAAGAAGTTCCGGAAATACATCACCCAGCCCTATGGCATGGTCCTGGTCACGGGACCGACCGGATCGGGGAAGACGACGACGCTTTACGCCGCGCTGACCGAAATCAAGAACCCCGAGGACAAGATCGTCACCATCGAGGACCCGGTGGAGTATCAGGTCGACGGTATCACCCAAATTCCGGTGAATGAGAAGAAGGGGCTGACCTTCGCCCGCGGCCTGAGGTCCATCCTGCGCCATGACCCGGACAAGATCATGGTGGGCGAGATCCGGGACCCGGAGACCGCCCAGATCGCCATCCAGTCCGCTCTGACGGGGCACCTTGTCTTCACCACCGTTCATGCCAATAACGTCTTCGATGTCATCGGCCGGTTTCTCCATATGCAGGTAGACCCTTACAGCTTCATCTCGGCCCTCAACGTCATCCTGGCCCAGCGGCTGGTGCGGGTCCTCTGTCCGCGCTGCAAGGTCCTTGTCCACTACGAAGACACGCAGCTCGCGGAGTCGGGGCTGGACCCCGGGCTCCACAAGGGCCGGACCTTCTGCGAACCGAAGGGATGTCCCGAATGCAACGGGACGGGCTATAAAGGCCGCACGGCCATCGCCGAGATCCTCGAGCTCTCGGATACCATCCGGGAGATGATCCTGGAAAAGAAGCCCCTGTCGGAAATTCGGAAGAGGGCCAAGCTGGAGGGCATGGTCTTCCTGAGGGGGGTCGGGGTCGAGAAGGTCCTGGCCGGGATCACAAGCCTCAAGGACCTGAACAAAGTGACATTCGTCGAATGAAACACCTTCCAGACCTGAAACGACTCAAGGACCACTTCCTCGAGGTCCCGCTTCCGGACGCGGTGTTCCAGCTGACGACGAGCTACGTGACGGGGCTTCGGCTCTCGCCCCGGGAGAGGAGGGCTGCCGGTTCCTTCATCAGCCGGCTCCCGGCCGGAGTCATCCGGCCTTCCTTCGACGAAACGAATTTCTTGAACATTCCGCTTCTTGAATCCAAGATCAAGGAAGGTATGGCGAGGATAGGCCTCGGACAGGGAACGGTCGCTGTTCTCCTTCCTGAGATGTGCGCGAGGGTCTTCATCTTGAACATAAATTCGACGTCGGTGTCTCAAAAGGAGAAAGAGAAGATCGTCCGCTGGCGGGTCGGCAAACAGATGCTCGTCGTTCCCGAGGACGCGCGTTTCATCTTCCAGGGGTTCCCCGCCGGGAGTTCGGAAAGGATTGTCGTCGCCGTCGGCCGTGGGGCCGTCCTCCAGGAGTACGAGGGTCTCTTCTCCCGCTGTCAGCTCGCCGTAGGGAACCTGTCCCTGCCTTCCCTTAGCTTGGTCAATCTTCTTCCGGCGGCCGATGAGGACGTTCTCGTCGTCAACGTGGAAGAGGACTCCCTGAGCTTCGCCGCCGTCATCGATTCGGAACTTTCACTCTACCGGCAAAAGGCCTTCTCCTTCGATATGACCCCGGGGGCGCCCATCGTCCAGAGGATCGGGGGACTCTTCAAAGAGGTCGAGAACACGATGCATTACCTCGAGGACAAGGAGAAGAAAAGGGTCCGGTCCCTCTGGTTCAGGTCGGGCGTGCCGGACGCGGGTGTCGACATCGCCGCCGAACTCAGGAGGCTCATGGCTTTGACCGTCCGCGAGACGGGGGAATTGGTGGTCCGAGACGAAGGGAATGGTGAAAAAGGTCTCCTCTCCCCTCTTTTCGGTCAACTCGCATGATGAATATGGAAAAGGTCCGACTTAATCTGGCTTCGCGTCCGCTCAGAAACACGCGATTCTACCGCGCCTGCCTGGTCGGTCTGGCCTTCCTGCTCATCGTGCTGGCGTTCCTGGCCGGATTCTTCTTCATCAAATACGGTTTCAAGGACCGCCGGGCAAAATCTTCCCTGAGGGACGTCGAGGGGCGGATACAGCAACTCCAGGCTGAGGAGACGCGTTTCAAGACCCGGGCCGAAGGGGCCGCCAAGGCCGATAAGGGAAGGGTCGACCTCGTCAATTCCATTATCTTCCGGAAAAGCTTTTCCTGGAATGCGTTCCTTTCAGAGGTCGAAGGGGCCCTCCCGGACCCGAGCTTCATCACCTCGCTTGCCCCCAGCTTCGTCGGCGAGGCTTCCCTGGACCTCAGGATCAAGGTGGTGTCGAGGAACCTGGACGACCTGCTGACCCTTATCAACAACCTGAGCGCCCGGAACTTCAAGAGGATCCGGGTCGAGAACGAGTCCGCCGACGAACAGGGACAACTCATTTCGGAGATCACGTTCAGCTATGAAAGAACTCTTTAAGCTTCTGACGGACAGGGAAAAAAGGGCGCTCAGCGTTCTCGCCGGAGCTGCCGTTCTCTTCCTTCTGGCCTTTCTCTTTGTTTCGTTGGGAGCGTTGAGGAGCTATGATCGGTCCGAGGCGTCCCTGACCAGGCTGACGACGGAGCTTGGGAAGACCCGGGAGTCCTGGGACCGAGCACGGGCCGAATCCGGGCGATGGGAAGAGGCGAAAGGGGATCTCGAAGCATTCCGGACGAGATATTTTTACGACGATAAGCAGGGGATCCGTGACCTCCGCCTCGACCTTGAAAAGGTGTTTGCCGGGGCGGGGATCCGCGTCTCCCAGATCGGCTACAAATATGCGGACCTCGAGAAGGGAAAGGCGAGGAAGGTCGTGGCAGGGTTCACGTTCCGGGGGAATTACGCCACTCTGAAGAGGTTCCTGGCCGTCATCGAAGGGTTCCCGAAGTTTCTGATCCTGGAGAGGATCGATTTCCTGAACACGGGTTCCGAAACCGGCTCCCTGGAGCTGAAGATCGAACTGGCGGGATATTATGAAACCTGACGCGATCACCCGTCTTTGCGCCGCACTCGCAGCCGTCGGGCTCATTTTCGGCGGAGCTTGGGGCCAGAGCCTCATCCGGAAGGACCTTTTGAAAGAGAAGCCGGGCGAGATCGGGCCTCCGCGGCGGGATATCTTCAGCCCGAGGACGGCGTTCGCTCCGCCCGGGATTACCCCGCCCGGGGAACCTCCCGATGGCCGGATCACGGATGCCGAAAAACCCGAAACTCCGCCCGCGCTGGAGCCCGCCGAACCTTCTCTTGACCTGTCCTACATCGGCTATGTCCAATCCGCCCATAAGATGATCGCCCTCGTCATCCTCGAAGGGCAGGCCGTGGCCGTTTCCGAGGGAGAGGAGGTCCTGCCGGGCGTGAAGGTGGAAAAGGTGACCCCGGACCGGATCGACCTCATTGGCCCGGACGCTAAACGCTCGAGCTTCCCCCGGCAAGGAGAACAGACATGAAAAAAGCCGCCGCATTGATCATGATCATGGGGGCCCTGTGGGGTTGTGCTGTGCTCAGCCGCTCCTACAAGCAGGGCAACGCAGCCGAGATCAACAAACAGTGGGAGGAGGCCATCAAGTATTATGAAAAGGCGGCCCTCGAGAATCCCAAAGAGGTCGTTTACCGGCTGGCGCTCATGAGAGTAAAAACATCCGCCGGATTGTTCAGCGCTCAGCAGGCGAGGGTCCTTGCTGAGCAGGGAAAGAAAGAGGAATCCGTTTCCGAATATCGCAAGGCCCTTTCTTATGACCCACTGAACCGCATTTATTCCGATGAATTAGCCGCGCTGTCCCCACGGGAGCCCGCGAAGAAGATGGAGCCGCCGGCCGAAAAGGGTATAGAAGCCCCTTTCAAGCTCAAGGTCACCGTGGAGAAGGTCCAGCTGAAGTTCACGGATGCCCAGCTTCGTTCGATCTTTCAGGCCCTGGGCAAGTACGGCGGCATCAACTTCGTCTTCGATGAGCAGTTCCGGGACGTGCCCCTGTCCATCGAGCTTGTGGACCGGACCTTCGAGCAGGCCATGAGCTTCCTCTGCTTGGCCAGCAAGAACTTCTACCGTCCGATCGACGAGAAGACGGTCATCATCGTCCCGGACCAGCCCATGAAGAGGATGCAGTACGAACTCAACGCGATCAAGACGTTCTACCTTTCCAATCTCAACGCCCAGGATGTCCAGAACTCGCTGGCCATGATGATCCGCACCCAATACAAAGCTCCGAGCATCATCATCGACAAAAACCTGAACTCCGTAACCATCCGGGACACGCCGAACGCCGTGAACCTGGCCGAGAAGCTCCTTAGGCGTTGGGACAAGTCCAAGGGTGAGGTCATCATCGACCTCGAGATCATGGAGGTTTCGCGGCTCAAGATGCAGAAATTAGGGATCGACCTCGGCCTGAACACCATAAGCGGGCGTTACAGCGGGAACGGAACTAATCCCACGGACGGCTGGTTTGGGCTAAAAGATATCAGCCTCTCCAAGTCCGCGAACTACCAGCTCAGCTTGCCGTCGATGTCTCTCCAATTTCTTGAGACCGACGCCGACACCAAGATCATCGCCCAGCCGCGACTCCGCGGGATCGGTTCCGAGGACATCAAGTACATGGTCGGCCAGAAGGTCCCGGTTCCCCAAACGACCTTCACCCCGTTCGCCGCCGGCGGGGTCAGCCAGCAGCCCATCGTCAACTACAACTACCAGGACGTCGGCATCGACGTCAAGATCAAGCCCCGCATCCATTACGAGAAGGAAGTCACCCTCGAGCTGGAGATCAAGATCACATCCATCGGGGGGAAGGGGATCGCCGACATCCCGATCATCACGACGCGGGAGGTGAAGAACATCATCCGGCTTAAGGACGGCGAGACCAATCTCCTGGCCGGGCTTCTCAAGGATGAGGAGAGGAAGTCTCTGAAAGGCATCCCCGGGCTCAAGGGGGTTCCCTTCCTCGGGGCCTTGTTCTCTAACACGGACACGACCATCGAGCAGACCGACGTCATCATGACGATCACGCCCTACATCATCCGTTCCGTCCCCCTGACCGAAGAGGACTCCAAGCCGCTCTGGGTGGATGTCGAAGGGCTCTCGGGCCAGACGAGCGAGCAGGCCGTCCCGGAGGAGGAGTTCTCCACGGAGGAGCCGGAGACGGAGGAGGAGGGCGGATCGAACTACGTCATCCTCAACCCGGTCAACTTCGAGGTGCCGAAGGGCAGGGAGTTCCGGGTCAGTGTCGACCTGAGGACGGACCTCGAGATCGGCAACATGTCCGTGAACCTCAGCTACAACCCCCAGATCATCAAGTTGAAGGAAGTGACCGAAGGCGGCCTGGCCCGCCAGCTGGGGGAGAAGGTCCCGTTCCTGAAGAACATCGATAACTCGGCCGGCGCCTGTACCATCGGGCTTACCAGCCCGGTCATCGGGAAAGGGATCAAGGGCGGAGGCATCTTGGCCGTCCTGGTCTTTGAATCCGTGGCCTCGGGTGAGGCGGTCATCGCGATCACCAGCGTCTCGGCCAACGGCCCCACGGGCCAGCCTCTTCAATTTGAGATGAACGAGTCACAGGTGGTGGTCAGATAATCTCTCCGGCGTCGGGGTCCTGTCGATGCGAAAAAGGGTTCTCGTCCTGACAGGGCCGGTCCATTCCGGCAAGACTACGTTCCTCAAGGGAGCGGCGGCTTTCTGGGATCTGGCCGGATTCTCTATCGGAGGGTTCTTGAACGAAACGTGTCTCGCCGGAGGCAAGGTCCAGGGCTATGATCTTTTCGACCTCCGCGACCGGGTGTCCGTTCCTTTCCTGAGGACGGCGGGTGGGCCGGGTTGGCAGCGGGTCGGCGGCTTTTCGCTCGTGCCCGGAGGGCTCGAACGAGCGGAGGACATCCTGGCCCGCGACATCGAAGCGGACATCCTCGTCGTCGACGAGGTCGGGCCGCTCGAACTTGCGGGACGCGGAATATGGCCGGCGTTGTCGGCCGCGTTGTCCGCGGGCGCGAGGTGCCTCTGCGTCGTTAGGACATCGGTCCTCGAAGGGTTCCGCGCGAAAATGGGGAAGAGGAGAATCGACGTCTTCCGGCACGGGGAGACCGATGTCCTGGAAGGACTGACCCGGAGGGTCCGTGAAGGTCAAAGCTAAATTCTTCGCCTATTTCAGGGAGGCGTTTGACGGCCGGGAACGTGGGATCGTCCTTCCGGAGGGGAGTGCCGTCGGGGACCTCCTCGATGTCGTCTGCAACACGCCGAAGCGCCGGGCCGAGGTGTTCGAAGGGAACGCGCTAAAGCCCCTGGTCATCGTAATGAAGAACGGGACATCGATCAATTCGCTTGCCGGCCTCGCGACGAAGCTCGAGGCCGATGACGTCATCGCCGTCTTTCCCTTCATCGCCGGCGGGTAAGAGTATCACGGTAATCAAAGGCCTGTTTGACCCCTACTTCTTTATTTGATATTTTACGTTTATATGTCCGACATTTCCCGATACGGCTATCACGGAAAGATTCTTGAGGTCGACCTCTCCGCCGGCCGGATCGACGAGAAACCCCTCGACCCGGAGCTCGTCCGCGACTACCTGGGCGGAAGGGGATTGGCCACCCGGCTCTTTTACGACCGCGTCGACCCCGCATGCGATCCACTGGGTCCCGAAAACGTCCTGGTGATCGCCACTTCTCCCCTCATCGGGACTAACGCCCCGACCTCCTGCCGCGGCCACATGGTTTTCAAGTCGCCCCTCACGGGGGTCATCGGCACCTCGAACTCAGGAGGGACATGGGCGAACGCTTTCAAGGCATCGGGCTTCGACGCCCTCGTCCTTAAGGGAAGCTCCCCTGTTCCAGTGATGCTCGATATCAAATCCGGGCGTGCCGAACTCCTGTCTGCGGACCACGTCTGGGGGAAGAATGTCCACGAGACGACAGATGCCTTGAGCGCGGGGGCGGAACCCAGGAACCCATTCAAGGTCCTCTGCATCGGGCCGGCCGGTGAGAACCTCGTCCGGATTGCGGCCGTGGCCAACGACCGCAACCGGGTCTATGGACGTTGCGGTCCCGGCGCGGTCTTCGGCAGCAAGAAACTCAAGGCCGTCCGCGTTTCGGGGAAGGAGAAGATCAGGATCAAGGACCGGGAGCTCTACCAGTCGGGCCTCGATCAAGCCCTCTATCTCATGAAGCAGGCCCCGGTCACCAAGAGGCTCCTTCGTGAATTGGGCACATCGGGGCTCGTCGAACTGATCAACCTTATCAGCATGCTCCCGCACAGGAATTTTCAGGACTGCAGCCACCGGGACGAGGATGTCGCGAGGGTCTCGGGCGAGACCCTGGCCAAGACCCTGCTCGAGAGGGCGGGAGGCTGTTTCCTTTGTCCGATCGGCTGCCAGAGACATACGGCGGTCCCCGGCCGGGATGGGAAGGACCAAAAGGGCGAAGGCCCCGAGTACGAAACGACCATCCTCATGGGTCCTCTTTGCGATATTTACGACCTCGAAGCCATCACCCGGGCCAACTACCGCTGTAACGAGCTGGGCCTCGACACCATGAGCTTCGGCGGAACCATGGCCTGTGCCATGGAGCTCTTCGAGAGAGGCTCGCTTACGCCGGAGGACACGGGCGGCCTGGATTTTTCCTTCGGGAACGCGGACGTCCTGGAAGCCGCGGTCCGGATGACGGCCCTCCGCGAAGGGATCGGCGACCGGCTGGCCGAAGGGTCATTCCGGTTGGCCGCGTCCTGCGGCCGCCCCGAATATTCCATGACCGTGAAGAAGCTCGAGATCCCGGCCTATGACCCGCGCGCGTCCTTCACCCAGGCCCTCGGTTACATGACGTCCCCCTCGGGCGCCTGCCACCTGCGGGGCGGCTATGCGGTTTCCCTGGCCTTCTTCGGCGGGACGAAGGAAATTCCGCGCTACAGCTTGCTCCAGTCCCCGATCGCGATCCGGAACATGCAGAACGTCGGCATCCTGCAGGACAGCCTCGGGGTCTGTCGCTTCACCGGGTACGCGTTCTCCACCGAGCCGTGGGCC
>CAZSMW010000060.1:0-2625 GCA_964607985.1 uncultured Eubacteriales bacterium | reverse complement strand
ACCGCTCGTCGGGGGATCCAAGGGGGTATGCCCCCTTGGTCGCAGGGCGCGGGTCCATGCCCCGCCCGAGAAAGGGAGGCAGGGAGCGAAGCGACCGTTGGAAGGGGGAAACGCGAAGCGGGTTCCCCCTCCAAGTTGACTGGGCCCGGCGTTGGAATAAGATAGAAGAGAGGGCATCTGCGGCAAATGGCGGACGCGACGGGAAGAAGGACGGCTCCGGGAGGCGGCCGGGACGCGTCCTGCGCTCTGGCCCGCCGACGGCCGGTCCATTCCGGCCCGGTGATGCTCTGGAAAACGAACCGGCGCTGCAACCTGCGTTGCGATTACTGCTTCAGTTCGGGAACCGACTTGGCGGCAGAGGATCCCCTCTGCGGGAGATATTCTCCAGATCACATCGCCCGTCGCTTCGACGAGACCGGGCAGTCCTGGCTCATTATTCTGACCGGTGGAGAGCCGTTCCTCTACCCCGATGTCCTCGGCTTGTGCCGGGAGCTCTCAAAGAACCACGTCATCGCTGTAAACACAAACCTCGCTGCGAGCCGGTCCGAGCGTTTCGCCGACCTGATCGACCCCGCCCGGGTCCGGACGATCAACGCCTCGCTGCACATCGCCGAGCTCGAGCGGATCGGGAAGCTTGAACGGTTCATGGGCCGCGTCCGCTATTTTCAGGATAGGGGATTCCCCATCGGCGTCGAATACGTCGCCTATCCCCCGCTGTTCGACCGGATCGACCGGGACCTCGGGACGCTCGAGGAGGGCGGCGTCCGCGTCGTGAACATGAAGGTCTTCAGAGGGAGATACGGGTCGCGCACGTATCCCGCGGCGTATTCGAAGAAGGAACGGGATTATTTTCGCTTCAGGTCCTACGACGCCTCGGAGGCGGAATTCGTCGATTCCCGATACGCCTTCTTCGGGAAGCCCTGCGGCGCCGGGCGCGACGTCTTTTTCATGGACATCGGCGGTTTCGTCCGCAGATGCCCCGGAAGCGCCAGGTCCTACGGAAACCTCTTCGATGGCTCCTTCTCCCCGGACCGGGAACCACGGCCGTGCCCGTTCCCGCTCTGCTTCGCCCCGTGGATAAGCCGGGACCATGCAGGAGGCCGGAGAAGGGGATCCCTCTCCATCCTTGAAGAGATCTGTCGCGAATGGCCTCCGTTCCTCGCCGACAGGACCCGGAGGCGATTGGTATTCCGGTCACTGAGGAACAGGCTTTGAGCCGCGTGAGGCGCGCCCCGGGAGGTCCCGGGCGCGGTTCGCTGGCGCTTGACGTCAGCGAATGACAAAACCAAGATAGGAGGAATGAATGACCGGGATCAACGGAAACATTGTCTATTCACTCCCTCATAGCCGAACTTTAAAGAGATACAATCGAGTTCAGAAATAGCCTCGCTGTGCCGCGGCTGAACGCACCTGATTTTTGTTGTGAGATCGTGGGGGAGAAAAGCAGCGTCCAGACGTCCTCGGGCTGACCGTCGATTGAGCATTGATCCATGGCCGGCCAGTCCTAATGATAAGCCTTGCGGCCTGGAGAATTAAGGACGGCCGACGGGGACCTCCGCTTAAAAGCCGACCGTCTTGAACCCGGCCTTTTCCTTCAGCTTGGTTATGTAAGTCGAGAAGGCATCGACCTGTCTGCCCTGCTTGATCCTGGCCTCGATCTCGGCCCTGACTTCATTGAGGGGCCGGGTTTCTTTCTTCCGATCAACGACCTGGAGGATATGGTAACCGTAGGTCGTCTCGACGATGCCGCTGATCTGGCCCACCGGGACCGAAAAGGCCGCGTCCTCGAACGGCTTGACCATGGCCCCGCGGGCAAAGTCTTGGTAGAACCCTCCGTTGTCCTTGGAACCCGGGTCTTCGGAGAACTGCTTGGCCAGGGCGGCAAAGTCCTCGCCGGCCTTGGCTTTGGCCAGGATGTCTTCGATCTTTTTCCGGGCCTCCGTTTTTTCCTGTTCGTTTTTGCCCTGGGTGAGGAGCAGGATATGCCTGACGGAAGCGGTCTTGTCCTCTCCGTAGGCCTTCTCGACGTCCTCCGGCTTGACCTGGGACTCCTTCGAGAGGGCCGCTTCAAGGAAGCTGTTGATGAGCAATTGCTCTTCAAGGCTCTTTTTCACGTGGTCGATGGAGATGCCGTTCGTTTTCAGAGCGTCGAGAAAGCCCTGTTCGCCGCCGGCCCGGTCGTATTCGGCCTTGAGGGCCTTGTCGAGGTCCCCGGGGGGGGCGACGGCCTTGGCTTTGAGCGCCTCGCCCAGGAGGAGCTTCTTCTCCCCGAGCTGGACCGCGCTCCGTTCGACGATGCTCTTCAGCTGCCCCGCATCCATGTCCTTAAGCTGGGCCGTACGGCTCCCGGCGTTGTCTTGGATCGTTTGAATGACCTCGGTGGTCGTGATCTCGAAGTTTTTGGCCCGGACGAGGACATTGTTGGCAGCTGGGTCCAAAGACGGGACCTTGGCAGCCAAGTCCTTGGCCAGCTGATAGGCCGGGGTGCCCTCCTTGAGGGTGACGTTCTCGGCCTTCCGGGCGCACCCGGCGGCAAGGACCGCCAGGACCGATGAAAGAACCATCAATTTCTTCATTATTTTCTCCTAAAGACTAGAAACGACAATGAGATAGTATATCACATCC
>CAZSMW010000059.1:0-3917 GCA_964607985.1 uncultured Eubacteriales bacterium | reverse complement strand
ACCTTGACGCCACGCTTGCGCAGGGCTTCGGCAATCAAAACGGCTGAAGCAACGCCCCATAATGCACTCACAATGGCGATAGCAAGCAAGATGTCGCTTATATTCATCGTTGCATCCTCCAAATCCTACAATCCTGCCGAGCTCGTCCAGCCATGTTTATATGGATCTGTACAGCTTAAGCCCCCTTCGAAGCATATAATGAAATTCTAGATCGGCCGCGTCGGGATGTCAAGCCGTGGGCACCCGGAATTCGAGGGACACGATACCAATTCCGGAGAATGGATTCATGTCCCGGAATTCCGACTCGCGTCCTATCGGCAATTTTGGGATTAAAGAGAACCTTGTCTGGGGGCGCGTATTTGTTATAATGGAAGGCTGAAAATGATCGAACTCAAGGACCGACTAAAAAGAACGATCTTCGAGAGGGTCCGGGAGAAATACCCGCTTGTTCTCTCCGACATCGAGATCGCGCCGACTCCGAATGCGAAGATGGGCGACCTAGCCCTGGCCTTTCCCCTCCATCTGGCCAAGAAGGTCAAGGCCAATCCCCGGCAGCTCGCTCAGGACGTCCTCGGCCTCATCGGCCCTCTGGAAGGCGTGACGAAGGCGGAGATCGCCGGCGCCGGTTTCATCAACCTCTTCCTCGATAGAAAGAGCTTCTTCCGGAACCGGCTCCGCGCGTCGGGAACGCGGGCGTTTGCCGCCGAGGAAGCGAAGATCATCATCGAACACACCAACATCAACCCCAACAAGGCCGCCCATATCGGCCACCTGCGAAACGCCGTCCTCGGCGACACGCTCGCCCGATGCTTAAGATACAGGGGAGAAAATGTTGAGGTCCAGAACTACATCGACGATACCGGCGTCCAGGTCGTCGACGTCGTTTTCGGCATCCTGGAGTTCGAAAAAAAAGACATCACGGATCTCGAAGCGCTCGAGGGCAAGTTCGATTACTACTGCTGGGACCTCTACGCACGGATCTCCGGGTACTTGACCGCACATCCTGAAGCCCAGTCCCGGAAGGCTGAGATCATGAAGGAGATCGAGCACGGCGGGAGTCCGGGGACCGAGATGGCCCGCTACATCTCCAGGCGGATCGTGAGGGCGCACCTGGCGACCATGCGCCGCATCGGCTTAGGATATGATGTCCTTCCCTGCGAGAGCAGCATCCTCCATTTGAAGTTCTGGGATAAGGCGTTTGCCCTCCTCAAGGAAAGAGAGGCCATCTATCTCTCGGACGAAGGCGTCAACAAGGGCTGCTGGGTGATGAAGCTCGAAGAGGACGAAGAAAGGGAGAAGATCATCGTCCGCTCCGACGGGACCGTAACCTACGTTGGGAAAGACATCGCCTACCAGCTCTGGAAATTCGGACTCCTCGAGAAGGATTTCTATTACGAACCCTTCCTCGAGGAAGACGGCAAGACTCTCTGGATCTCGACGGCCGAACCCAGGCCGGATTCTCCCCACTTCGGCGGCGGCAGCCGGGTCTATAACGTCATCGACACCCGCCAAGCCTACCTCCAGAAAGTCGTCACCCAGGGACTCAGGTCCCTCAAGTTCGCTGCCCAGGCTGAAAAATCTATTCACTTCTCCTATGAGATGGTCGCGCTCTCCCCTAAGAGCCTGAAGGAGCTCGGCTACCAGGCTTCGGAAGAGGAAAAGGACCGGGCGTTCCTCGAAGTCTCGGGGCGGAAGGGACTGGGCGTCAAGGCGGACGACCTCCTGGACCGCCTGGAGGAGAAGGCCCTGGCCGAGGTCGAAAAGAGAAATCCCGCCCTCGAGCCGGGCGCGAAGAAGGCGATCGCCCGGGAGATCGCGACGGCCGCCCTTCGTTACTTCATGCTCAAGTTCGCCAGGAACTCCCTCATCGTCTTCGACTTCGATGAGGCCTTGAGCTTCGAGGGAGAGACGGGCCCCTATCTCCAGTACACGTGCGTCCGTCTTCGGAGCATCTTCCGCAAGCTCGAGGAGAGGACGGGCATGACCGAGGACCGGGTACGCGAGTCGGCCGGCTCGTGGGATGTGCCGCTGGACATCCTCAGCGCCGGGGAGGGAGCCGACTTCTGGGACCTCGTTTTCTACGCCTCGACCTTCGAGGAGGAGGTCCGTCACGCTGTGAACTCGCTGGAGTTTTCCTACCTGGCCAAGTTCACCTTCAACCTCTGCCAGAAGCTCAACGCCTATTACCACCACTACCCCGTCCTGGCCGAGGAGAACCCGGACCTTAGGCTTTTCAGGTTGATGGTCATTCATGATGTCAAGAGAACGTTGGAAACCGCGCTCACTCTCATGGGCGTTCCCTTGCCCGAGAGGATGTGAAAGGCCGCGCGTTCCCGTTATTACCGGTCTGCCTGACATCGTAAGGATATGAAACGCCCCAGGCGGAAATGAAGTTAAATCTCAACATGGAGGCACGCCATGATCGAAGTTAAGGAACTGGTCAAAAGATACGGTGACTTCCCGGCGGTCAAAGGCATCAGCTTCAAAGTCGAGCAAGGCAAGATCTGGGGGCTCCTCGGCCCGAACGCCGCCGGAAAGACCACGACCATGAGGATCCTGACCGGTTACCTGCCGGCCACAGACGGGAAGGCCGTGGTTGCGGGATTCGATGTCTTTGAGCAGGCGAACGAGGTCAAGAAGACCACCGGCTACCTGCCCGAGGTCGTCCCCCTCTACCCGGAGATGACCATCTCCTCATATCTCGGCTTCGTGGCCGAGATCAAGGGGGTCCCCTCCTCGAAGAAAAAGGAGGCTGTCGGCCGGGCCCTCCACGCCGGAGGGCTGGAATCTGTCCGGCACCGGCTGATCAAGAACATCTCACGCGGTTACAAGCAACGGGTCGGCATCGCCCAAGCCCTTATCCACGACCCCCGGGTCCTCATCCTGGACGAGCCGACGATCGGGCTGGATCCGGCCCAGATCATCGAGATCCGGGAGCTTATCAAATCGCTCCGCGGTGAGCGCACCATCCTGCTTTCGACGCATATCCTGGCCGAGGTCACCCAGACCTGCGACGGCGTCGTGATCATCAACGAGGGCAAGCTCATGGCCTCGGGCTCCCTGGATGAATTGACGGCGTCCTACGGCGGGAGGGACGGAACGCTCCTCAGACTCCGCAAGGGCGGCGAAGAGGCCGCAGCGCTCTTCCGCAGCCTGCCCGGGGTCGAGACGGCCGTCCCGGAGGGCGACGAGGTCCGGATCGAATGGGAACGCGGCCTGGACTGCCGAGACGACGTCGCGCGTTTGGCGGTCGAGAAAGGCCTCGGGCTCCTGGAGATGCGGCCCGCCGCCATGAACATCGAGGATCTCTACCTCAAGATCGTCTCAGGAGGCATCGTCCAATGAAAAACGTCTGGTCCATAACCAAGAAAGAGCTCCTGGCGTATTTCACGTCGCCCATCGCCTATGTCGTGATCGCCGTGTTTCTTCTTCTTGTCGGTTTCTTCTTCTACAGCCTCATCATGTGGTTCAATTCCCAGGCGATGCAGCTCGCCCAGAACCCCGCTTACTACCAGCAGATCAACATCAACCAGATGGTCTTCTCCCCCCTCTTCCACAACATGTCCATCATCCTGCTCCTGATGCTCCCGCTCCTAACCATGCGGCTCTTCGCGGAGGAGAAGAAGATCGGCACTGAGGAACTGCTCTTCACCTCGCCCGTCTCGGTCAACCAGATCATCCTGGGCAAGTATCTGGCCTCGCTCATCGTCCTCGCGGTCATGCTCCTTCTGACGGGAATTCTCTCAATCTTCACGTTCGCCTACGGCAACCCCGAAGTGGCGCCGCTTCTCGACGGTTACCTGGGGCTCTTCCTCATGGGAGGCGCGTTCCTGGCCATCGGCATCTTTTACTCCTCCCTCACCGAGAACCAGATCGTCGCGGCCATCCTGACCTTCGGGACGCTCCTCCTCTTCTGG